>JANNHC010000250.1:0-6224 GCA_031404215.1 Acidobacteriota bacterium | reverse complement strand
TTCGCCTGGCCGAGGACCACGAGAAAGTCCCCGACATTCATGACACTTTCGGGCGGCGGGTTGAATTCCATTTCGCCGCTCGCACGCTGGATGCCGACGACGACGACCCCGAATCGCTGCCGGAGGTTGGCCTCGATGATCGAGCGGCCGGCAAGCTCCGCGTCCGCGCCAATCTGCACCTGCTCCATGTTGAGATCCAGATTGTCAGAACTCGTGGCCAGCTGTACGAAATCAACGACTGCCGGCCGGAGCGCCGTCTGCGCCAACTGCAGGCCGCCGATCTGATACGGCGAGAGCACGCGATCCGCCCCGGCCCTGACCAGCTTGGTCTTGGCGTCTTCCGTCTCCGCCCTGCCGATGATGAAGAGATCCGGGCGGAGGAGTCGTGCCGTCAGAATGGCGAACACGTTGTCGGCGTCTGTGCTGACGGCGGCGATGAATCCGCGCGCCCGGCTGATGCCGACCCGCTTCAGAACGTCCTCGCTGCTCGCATCGGCCTCGACCGCCAGGTACCCGGTCTCGATCGCGGCCCGCATCCGCTCCGGATCCCGCTCGATGATGACGAGCGGGACGTCCTGGCGCGTGAACTCGCGGGCCACAATCTGCCCGATACGGCCGAAGCCGCAGATGATGAAATGGTGCGCGAGGTCGTCGAGCATACGTCGGTTGCGGCGCCGCACCCAGCGCGCGCCTGCAGGTCTCCTTCGACCAGGCGCGCCATGACGAACGAGAACGTGTAGAGGACCGTGGCGACGCCGAACGTCAGGACTATGACCGTGAAGGCCTCGCCCAGGCGCGACAGCGGGTGCACCTCCCGGTAGCCGACGGTCGTGATCGAGATGACGGTCATGTAGAAGGCATCCCAGAGGTCCCATCCTTCGATGAGAACATACCCGGAGGTGCCTCCGACGACGACGAGGGCCAGTAGCGCGACCGACAGCCGCCAGCCGACCCACCAGGGCGAAGGAGGGCCCGGGAGTCGCGTCCCCGGCCTGTTCGCCCGCGCGGGACTCTTCACACGCGCTTGCTCGTCGACCGCGCCATGATAAACCCGACCGCGGTCACAACAGCCCCCACGGCCAGAATCGCCAGCCCGAACCTGTCGGCGATCTCCGGGTTGATGTGCATCCCGATGTGCTGCAGGACCCAGTCGAGCTCGCTCCATTTCGCGAGCGTCTCGTTGGTCACCCCGGCCTGCGTCAGCACGGCCAGCAGCGTGATGCAGAACCCGTTGAACAGCAGCATGTACCCCAGGATCTTGAGGAAATTGGCGGCCTGCTCCCGGCCGGTGCGGGCCGCGGCTTCCGCGCGATCGGCCAGCGGACTGTGCGTGCGGCCGTAAAACCAGTAGATGATCATGCCGGCGTCGAGCCAGACGAGGAATCGGACCCACGTCATGACGGAGAGGCTGAGCATCAAGTACACGCAGAACACCACACCCAGGATCGGGATCGTGTAACCGAGCGGCACTCTGAACGGTCGGCGTGCATCCGGACGCTTGACCCGCAGGATGATGACGGCGATCGACACGACGACAAACGCGAACAGCGTGCCGATGCTTGTCATCTCCCCCAGGATGTTGATCGGGACGAAGCCTGCGACGATGGCGACGACGGCGCAGGTGATGATCGTCGTGATGTACGGCGTCCGGAATTTCGGATGGACCTTGCTGACGCCCGCCGGGAGGAGCCGGTCGCGGCTCATGGCGAAGAAAATGCGCGGCTGGCTCATCAGCATGACGAGCAACACGCTCGTGATCCCCGCCACTGCGCCGGCCGACACGAGGCCGGCGGCCCAGTCCAGATTAATGACGTGGAGCGCGTACGCCACCGGCGCGTTGAGAAAGGACGTGGATTCTGTGGCGGGCACAATCGGGACACCCGGAAGCGCGGCCTCGAGCGACCGGTAGTGCGTCACGGGGATCATGCCGGAGAGGATGCCGGCCACGACCAGATACAGCACCGTGCAGATGACGAGCGACGCGATGATGCCTATGGGCAGGTCGCGGCTGGGGTTCTTCGCCTCCTCGGCGGTGGTCGAGACCGCGTCGAAGCCGATGTAGGCGAAAAAGACGACAGCGGCCCCCGTCGCCACGCCGGAGAAGCCGTACGGCATCAGCGGAGACCAGTTCTCAGGCTTCACGTAGCTCACGCCCATGACGATGAAGAATCCAACGGCGGCGAGTTTGATCGCCACCATCGCGGCATTGAACCTCGCGCTCTCCCGGACGCCGATGACGAGCAGCACCATGATGGCGAGCACGATCAGCACGGCGGGCAGGTTGATGAGCGACCCGACCGCGGTGTCCGGCGAGGCGCTCATCCACACGGGCAGGTGCATGTCGAAGCCGGCGAGGATGCGTTGAAAGTACCCGCTCCAGCCGACCGCGACCGTCATCGATCCGACCGCATATTCGAGGATGAGGTCCCAGCCGATCATCCAGGCGAAGATCTCTCCGAGCGTGGCGTACGAGTACGTGTAGGCGCTCCCTGAGATCGGAATCATCGCAGCGAATTCCGCGTAACAGAGCGCGGCGAAGCCGCACGCGGTCCCGGCCAGCACGTAGGACAGCACGATCCCGGGGCCTGCCTGATTGGCCGCCGCAGTCCCTGTGAGCACGAAGATGCCAGTCCCGATGATTGCGCCTATCCCGAGCAGGGTCAGATCGAGCGCGGACAACGTGCGCTTGAGCGCCTTGCCGCCATGCTCGGCGTCGCCGACGAGCTGCTCGATCGACTTCGTTCTGAGGAGATTTGAATCCATTCACCCTCCGGTGATTCAGGTCTGGCAGGAAATCGCGGCATTATTCCACAAATGGGGGTTCTACTGGGTTCGGCGGGGTTCTGCGGAGTTCTGCGAGGTTCTGGCGAGTCGGTGGATGAACTCGCGGGTGCGCGCTTCGGGATCGCTGCCCGCGAGGAGATCGCTGATCACGGCTATCCCAGTAGCCCCGGCGTCCACGACACTTCGGACCGCGTCCAGGGTAATGCCGCCGATCGCGACGACGGGCTTGCCTCGGCCTGCTGCGTAACGGAGAAGATCCAGCCCTCGCGCCGCGTAGCCCGTGTCCTTCGTGCCGGTGGCGAAGATCGGCCCGACGGCGATGTAGGTGGCATCCGAGTCGAGCGCGACGTCGATTTGTCTCTCATCGTGGGTCGAGATACCCACGACGAACGCCGATCCCACGACCTGCCGCACGTCCGCGATAGCGAGGTCCTCCTGGCCCACGTGAACTCCTCCCGCTCCGCTCAATCGCGCGACGTCGGCGCGATCGTTGATCACGATCAGTGCACCGCGACCGGTCGCCGCGTGCACCACCTGATCGGCGAGCGCAAGGAACGCGGCGCCCGATCCGCTCTTGTCGCGAAGCTGCAGCACACGAGCGCCGCCTGCGAGGCATGCCGCAGCGACGGCGGCAGGATCGAGGCCCCTGGCGGTGCAGGCGCCGGTGTCGATGATGGGGTACAGAAATACACCGGATGCGATCCCGGGCGAAAACACTTACACCGCTTCCGCGAGCCCCGCGCTGCCGGACTTTTTCTCGATCAGGTAGCGATCCATGAACGCGGTGCCGAGACGGCCGGCCACGAAATCCGGCTCCGCGAGGATCTTCAGGTGCAGGGGGATCGACGTCTTGATGCCTTCAATCACCGTCATTTCGAGCGTGCGGCGCATCCTGGCAATCGCTTCCTGCCGATCGCGGCCATGCACGATGATCTTGGCGATCATCGAATCGTAGTACGGCGGAATGGTGCACTCGGAGTGCACGAAGGTGTCGACGCGCACACCAGGCCCTCCCGGCACGCTGAATGCGTGGACGACGCCTGGCGAAGGCGCGAACGTTTCCGGGTCCTCGGCGTTGATGCGGCATTCGATCGAGTGGCCGTTGAACGTGACGTCACCCTGCTTGAACGACAGGCGTTCTCCGGCCGCGATCCGGATTTGCTCCTTGACGATATCCACCCCGGTGATGAATTCGGTCACCGGATGCTCGACCTGGACGCGGGTGTTCACTTCGAGGAAAAAGAAGTTGCCCTTGTCGTCGAGCAGGAACTCGAACGTGCCGGCGTTGGTGTACTGCACCGCGCGCGCGGCATCGACCACCGTGCTGCCGAGCTTTCGCCGCATCTTCTCGGTCACCGCGACCGACGGCCCTTCCTCGAGCAGCTTCTGGTGCCGGCGCTGGATGGAGCACTCGCGCTCGCCGAGGTGCACGACCGAACCGTGGTGATCGCCCAGCACCTGGAACTCGATGTGCCGCGGGTTCTCGACGTACTTTTCGAGGTAGACGTCGCCGACTCCGAACGCCGCTTCGGCCTCCCGCTGGGCCGTTTTCAGGGCCTTGGACATCTCACCGGCCGCGCGGATCACGCGCATGCCGCGCCCGCCTCCTCCGGCGACCGCCTTGATGATCACGGGGAAGCCCAGGTCCCGCGCGATTTTCTGCGCCTTCTCCTCGCTGTCAACCGGCCCATCGCTGCCGGGCAGAATCGGCACGCCCGCCTTTTTCATCGCGCGCCGCGCGCGCGCTTTGTCGCCGAGCAGGCGGATGACGTTCGGCGCCGGGCCGATGAACTTGATGTGGCACGCCTCGCACACCTCGGCGAGGTAGGCGCTTTCCGCAAGAAACCCGTAGCCCGGGTGGATCGCGTCGGCGCCGGTGATCTCGGCGGCGCTCAGCACCGCCGGTACACTCAGGTAACTATCGGCGCTCCGCGCCGGCCCTATGCACACGTCCTCGTCGGCGAATCGTACGTGCAGCGAGTTCTCGTCCGCCTCCGAATAGACGGCGACGGTCTTGATCCCCAGCTCGCGGCAAGCGTAGATGATACGAAGCGCAATCTCGCCGCGGTTGGCTATCAGGATTTTTTTGAACATTGGTTCTTGTCGTGGAGATCGGTCAAAACCCCGTTCCCTTACGTCGTGCGAATGGCAAACAGCCGCTCGCCGTACTGGACCGGCTTCCCGTTCTCGACATACGCGCTCACGATTTCGCCGTCGTACTCCGACGTGATCTCGTTCATCAGCTTCATCGCTTCGATGATGCAGAGGACCTGGTCCTTTTTCACGCGCTCCCCGATTTCCACGAACGACGACGCGCCAGGCTCCGGCATTCGGTAAAAGGTGCCGACGATCGGCGACTTCACCACCGCCAGTTCCACGGACTCTTCGTCGGCGGGCGCAGGCGCAGCGGGCGCCGAAAGTGCGGCCGGCGGAGGCGGCTGAACGTGCTGGGCTGGTGTCGCCGCGGGAGGCAGGGCGGGCGGCATGGGAAACGCCGCCGACGCTTTCCTGACCCGGAGCTTCATGCCGCCGCTTTCGACCTCGAATTCCGCCAGGTCGTGCAGCTGAACAAGCTCCAGAATCCGCTCAATGTCCTCGAACTCCATCATCCCCCAACTCGAATTGGTGCTCTGGCCCCCCTCGGCACCCTTGCCCCCTCGGCACCCCTGACTACTCTATCGGCACATCGGTCAGTACTTCGCACCCATCAGCCACGACGAGCACATCGTCTTCGATCCGGACGCCGCCAAGTCCTTCGACGTAAGCCCCGGGCTCTATCGTGAATACCATCCCCGCCACTAGCGGCTCATCTGGAAGCGACCCCGGCAGTTTCGAAATGCGCGGGGCTTCGTGCACTTCCAATCCCAGGCCATGCCCGGTTGCGTGGCCGAACGCCTCTCCCAAACCGTGGCCTGCCAGCACGTCGCGCGCCGCGGCGTCGATCGCACTCGGCCGCGCGCCGGGCCTTACCGACGCAATGGCGGCCGCATGCGCTTCCCTGACCGCGCCGGCCAACCGGAGCAGTTCCGGCGCAGGTGTGCCAAGGTACAGCGTCCGCGTAAGATCCACGCAGTATCCGTCGTAGACACCCCCGAAGTCCAGCACCACCCCATCCCCAGCCTGGAGCCGCCGGGACCCCGGCCGCGCATGGGGACGAGCGCTGTTCGGGCCCGAGGCGACGATGGTTTCGAAGGCTGGCCGCTCGAAGCCCGCGGCTCGGATTGCCGCGTCGATGTCGGCCGCGATTGCCAGTTCCGGGCGGCCTTCCCGGACAAGCGACGGCACATCACGGGCGACGTGCGAGAGACGCCTGGCGGCCTCCCGCAGGGTTTCGATCTCGTAGGCGTCCTTCACCGAGCGCCGGCTTTCGACGATCCGCTCGGTTGCGACGACAGGGCTGGCTTCGAGGGCTGCGGACAGTCGGTTGAATCGGCTGACGG
>JANNHC010000249.1:0-9383 GCA_031404215.1 Acidobacteriota bacterium | reverse complement strand
GGTCGGCCGCATAGCGGTCGTCCACCTGCGGCTTGAAGAGCTGCACGCGTTGCCGCGCGATCTGCGCGCGGCGAACACGGCGGATGAGCTCCTCGCTCTTCCCGCTGAACATGCTGCCGGTGATGACCTCAATCCACCCCGCGTTGGGTCGATGTTGCGCGATATCCATCAGAATCGGAATTGCTGGTTGTCGATTGCTGAGTGCTGATTGAAATCGGGAGGGCGCAAATCAACGTTCAGTATTCGGCATTCAGCTAATAAATCAGCAATCATAAATCCACAATCAGCAATTCAGGCACGTGAGAGGTACTCGCCTGTGTCCGTACTCACGCGCACTTTATCGCCGGTGTTCACGAACGGGGGAACGTTGACGACGAGCCCGGTCTCGAGCCTCGCGGGCTTGATCTGGTTGCTGGCGGTCGCGCCCTTGATGCCCGGGGCGGTGTCTTCGACCACAAGGTCCACCGTCGGCGGCAGCTCGATCCCGACAGGCTCCGCTCCGTAAAACTCGACCTTGATCAGCGCGTCCGGGATCAGGTAGTTCACGTTGTCCCCGAGCGCCTCGGCCTCGATCTGCAGCTGTTCGTAGGAGCTCGTGTCCATGAAGTGGAACGCGTTTCCGTCCCGGTAGAGATACTGCATCTCCCGCTCGTCGAGCGTGGCGCGCTCCACGAAATCTTCAGAGCGCAGCTTCTGATCCGCCAGCGCACTCGTCCGGATGTTGCGGAACTTCACCCGCACGAACCCGCGCAGATTGCCGGGTGTGACATGTTGCAGCTCGAGCACGCGGAACAGATCCTGTCCGATCTTGATCAGCATGCCCTTCTTCATTCGTGTTGCTTGTAGAGAGGCCATATTCAGTATCCAAAACCTTCGGATCGTAGCACACGCCATCTAGAGCGCCGCGCCCGGGCACCCTTGGCACCTGGCATTGGGGTCCGCGGCGATCCCTGATACGATCCCCACATGCCGTGGGATCCCATGCGTGACCTGCGGGTATGGCAGGAACGGCTCGAGCGGCTGTCCGCCCATCACCCCGATTCCTGGACGCCCCCGATCGACGTCTACGAGACCGAAGATCGCTACGTCATTGCGGCGGAACTGCCCGGCCTGGCGCGCGAGCACATCGAGCTTGCCCTCGAAGATTCGAGGCTCACCATACGCGGGCACCGGCTCGATCGGCCGTCCACGAGCGATCCGGTCATGCATTTTCACCAGGTCGAACGGGGCCACGGGGCGTTCGCGCGGACGTTCGAGTTCGCCTCGAAGATCGACACCGAACGTGTCTCGGCCGACCTGTCGAACGGGGTACTCATGGTCACGTTGCCCAAGGCCGCGACTCCGCCGGCCCGTAAGATCGAGGTTCGATGATGATCCGCCGCCTGGTTGTGTTCACCTCATGCCTCGGTCTCGCGTTCTTCGCGGCGCTGGTCCTGACGGGGCGCATGGGAACCGTCGGAGACACGTCCGCCGCGCCCTCCGCTCAAACCAGCGCACCTCGCACCACCGGCGCCGCCGCCATCTCCGGAGGCATGCCCGACCTGACGGCCGTCGCCCAGCGTGCGATCGCGAGCGTGACGAACATCTCTTCGACGCAGATCGTCCGCACGCCGAATTCTCCGTTCGCCAACGATCCGTTCTTTCGCTTCTTCTTCAACGACCAGCAGGACGACGCGTTCGGCTACCGCGAGCAGCGTGCGCAGAGCCTGGGTTCGGGTGTGATCGTGTCGGCGGACGGCTACGTCCTCACGAACAACCACGTCGTCGATCAGGGGGTCGAAATCACGGTGACCATGCCGGACAAGCGCGAACTGCGCGCGAAGATCATCGGCGTTGACGAAGCGACCGACCTGGCGGTGCTCAAGATCGACGCCTCGAATCTTCCCACCATGCCGTGGGGAGATTCGTCGCACCTCAAGGTCGCCGAGTGGGTGCTGGCGATCGGCAACCCGTTTCAGCTCAATCAGACCGTCACGCTGGGCATCGTCAGTGCGACCGGCCGGCGGCTCGAGGGACGGCTCGCGACCTACGAGGACTTCATTCAGACGGATGCGGCCATCAATCCCGGCAACTCCGGCGGCGCGCTCGTCAATGCCCGGGGCGAGCTCGTCGGCATCAACACGGCGATCTTCAGCGAGACAGGTGGCTACCAGGGCATCGGCTTCGCGGTGCCGAGCAATCTCGCGCAGCACGTCATGGTCGAGCTCATCAAGTTCGGCGAAGTCCACCGCGGGACGATCAGCGGCATCACCTTGCAGCCCCTGACGAGCAGACTCGCCGAGCAACTCGGGGCGTCCAGCACGCACGGCATGGTTGTCGTCAGCATGCAGCAGCGCTCGGAGGCCTACCTCGCCGGCATGCGGCCCGGGGACATCATCGTGAGGTTCAACGGGACCGCCGTCGAAGATCAGTCGCACATCATGCGCCTGCTCGCGGACGCGAAGATCGGGAGTACCGTGACCCTCGGGCTGCTGCGCGAGGGCACATCGCTCTCGGTGAAAGTACCGATCGTCAAGTCGTCGGGTCAGCAACAACGACGACGCCAGTAATCAACGCCGTCCGCTGTCGTACGGACATCACGCAGAGAACGCAGCGCACGCGGAGACGGACACGGTGTTGGCAGCGCCGTCGTCTCCTGTTCCGCCGCCCGCGCTTCGCGCGGGCAGGAAGTTGACGAGATCCATAGAAACAAACAGCGAACGAGCATGCGCTGCTTGTTTCTGTGGATCTCGTCAACTTCCCAGCCGCCGGCCGGAGGCCGGCGTCGGCGGAACAGGATGCATCCTCCGCGTCCTCGGCGATCTCTGCGCGAGGTCTTCAGACAGCCGCTCTGGTGCGAGAGCGCTTCATGCCCGAGAGGGAGTCGCTGCCCACCGCCACGCAGCGCCACTCCGAATCGACGCCGACCCTGATGCCGATGCGCGGGGTCCATGCCACGTCGCGGGCGGCCAGCCCGCGATCCTCGATCCGCAGCGGCCCTGCCGTCAGGTCGAACAGGTTCTGACGCAGGGAAATTCCGAGCGCGCGCGTGAGGTTGCCGGGGCCACGGCACAATTCAGCCGTCGAGAACGCCCCCGCGGCGCGTCCCGTCCCCCGCGCCCGGCGACGCCGCATCAGCGGCTCTCCCTCGAACGGCTCCAGGGCGCGTACCAGGACCGCCGCAGGCCAGCCTTCAGCTTCCGTCACGGCGTTCACGAGGTAATGAATCCCGTAGTTCAGATACACGTACGCCATGCCGGGCGGACCGTACAAGGGAGCGTTGCGCGCCGTCGGTCCTGGCGCGGCATGACAGGCGGGATCGGTTTCGCCGATGTAAGCCTCGGTTTCGACGATGATGCCGGACGCCGATCCGGCCGATGTGTCGTGGACGAGGATCTTGCCAATCAGCGCGCGGGCGACATCGATCGTCGGGCGCGCGTAGAAGTCGCGCGTGAGCACGGCCATGCGATTACAGCTTGGAGGGCTGCGCCGTGATCTTGATGCGCTCGATCGCGCGGGTGGCAGCCTGGGCGACGGCGCGATCCTTGTCTTTGGCCAGCGGCTGCAGCGACGCGAGCGCCGCTTCACCGCCGATGGCCCCCAGAACCGTGGCGACATTGCCGCGAATCGCGGGCGTCGGATCCTGCAGGTGCGGCGTCAGCTGCGGCGCCACCGAGGGGCCTATCTCGATCAGGTACGCCGCAATCTGCGGGGCGGTCTTGTCGGAATCCAGCGACTCGACCAGCCGCGCAATGTAATTGCGCCCGAGCTTCTGGAGCGCAAACGCCATCGCGGCTCGAACCATCTCGGCGCCGTCGTTGCCCGCACCAATTTCGAGGGCCGGCACCTCGGACGTGTCCCCCGTCCGGCCCAACCCTTCGGCGGCCGCGCGGCGCAGGTACGCATCCTTGTCGGCGAGCCGGGCCTTGAAGAGCGGAACGCTTGTCGGATCCGCGAGTTGCGCCAGCGCATGCAGCGCCGACCACGCGCCCTCTCCTTTTCCGTAGAAATTGAACTGCTCGGTCAACGCCTGAAGAGCACGGCGCTCGTGAAGCGTTCCGAGCGCGTGCATGGCGGCATAGCGCACGGGAGCCTGGGAATCGTTCATCGCCTTGATCAGCGCGTCGCCGGCGCTCTTCACGTCGAGGCGGCCAACGACGCGGGCCGCCGCGGCACGAATCGCGGGATCGAAGTGATCGAGCGCCTTAATCAGCTGGGCGACCGCGCTGTCGGCGAGCGGCGGACGCGCGATGACGCCTAGCGCATAGATCGCCTCGAGGCGTACTTTCGCGTTCTCGTCGTCCACCGCCTTGAGCAGGCCGTCCACGAGCTCCGGCGGAACCGGCCGCGGCCACACGGCCATGGGCCCCAGCTCGAAGGCCGCCGGCGCACGCCCGGGATTGCGTACTTCGACCAGCAGCGCGACGCGCTTCTTCGACGGCACATCGTCCACGAGGAAAAGCGCCAGCTCGGCGCCTATCGCCTCGAGTTGAATCTGATCGACCGGGTCGATCACGAGCGCCGCGATCGGTCCGATGGCCTCCGGATACTTCGACTCGCGCAGCAACTGGACGGCGGCGAGCCGCACCTTCGGATCCGGATTACGGAGGCTCCGGATCACGTCGTCGAAGCGGGCCTGCTGGGCCAGGACCGAGGTCGCCCCGAACAGGAACACGGCGCCGGCGAAGAGCAGTCTGGATTGTCGTGGCATTGAAAACTACCGGGGGAGTCCAACTATTGTACGACACTGAGGCCAGCGTGAGGGCAGCCGAATGGGCTGCGCGACGAATTACAGCTGCTGGCGGCAACCTCTCAAAGAGCTGCGCTACGACTTGAACACACGCTAATTGCGCCCCGTCCCATACGCGTTCGCGCGGCCGACGGCCAGCACATCGCGCAGGTAGCGCCCCGTGTGCGATGCCTCGACCTTGATGATCTGCTCCGGTGTGCCGGCGGCCACCAGGTAGCCGCCCTCCTCTCCTCCTTCGGGGCCGAGGTCGATGACCCAGTCGGCCGTCTTGATGACGTCGAGGTTGTGCTCGATGACGAGCAGGCTGTGGCCGGCCAGCAACAGCTTCCGGAACGCCGCGAGGAGCTTCGCAATGTCGTCGAAATGGAGACCGGTCGTCGGCTCGTCGAGGATGTAGAGCACGCGGTCCCCGGTATGCGACGACAAGTGGGCGGCGATCTTGATCCGCTGCGCTTCACCGCCCGAGAGCGTCGTCGCCGGCTGCCCGAGCCGCAGGTAGCCCAGGCCGATCTCGTCGAGCACCTGGAGCCGGCGCAGGACCTTGGGTGAGCTGCTGAAGAAGGTGAGCGCTTCCCGCACCGTCATGTCGAGGACCTGATCGACGCCGCGGCCGCGGTATTTCACTTCGAGCACCTGCGGCTTGAACCGCTTGCCCTCGCAGTGATCGCAGGGCACGAATACGTCGGCCAGGAACTGCATCTCGACCTTGACCTCTCCCTCCCCCTCGCACGCCTCGCAGCGGCCGCCCGGCACGTTGAACGAGAAATGACTCGCCGTCAGCCCGCGTGATCGCGCGTCCTTCGTCGCCGCGAGCAGCTCGCGGATCGGATCGAACGCCTTCAGGTAGGTGACCGGGTTCGACCGCGGCGTGCGGCCGATGGGCGCCTGATCGACGAGCACGACGTCGGTGACGAATTCCGCGCCCTCGATCTTGCGATGCGTTCCGACGCGGCGATCCCAGTCCCCCTTGGTCTTCTTGAGCGCCGCATAGACGACGTCGTGGACCAGCGTGCTCTTGCCCGAGCCGCTCACCCCCGTCACGCACGTGAGCACGCCCAGCGGGATCTCGACATCGACGTCCTTCAGGTTGTGTTCGGACGCACCCAGGACGCGCAACTTCTGGTTGGTCGGCTTCCGTCGAGTGGCTGGAACGGGGATCGCCAGCTCGTCGCGCAGATACTTGGCCGTCAGCGACCGCGGCTCGTTCAGCAGCGCCTCCAGGGTCCCGCTGAAAATGACGCGCCCACCCTGTTCGCCGGCCCCGAGCCCCATATCCACGATGGTATCCGCCACCCGGATCATGTCCGCGTCGTGCTCGACGACGAGGACGGTGTTGCCCTGATCGCGAAGCTGCCGAAAGATCGCGATGAGCCGCTCGTTGTCGCGCGAGTGCAGGCCGATCGACGGTTCGTCGAGCACGTACAGCGTATCGACCAGCGCCGAACCGAGCGACGTCGCGAGGTTAATCCGCTGCGATTCTCCGCCCGAGAGCGTCGAGGACAGGCGATCGAGCGTCAGATAGTCGAGCCCGACGTCCCGCAGGAAGCCCAGGCGCTTGCGGATCTCCCGCAAGACTTTCTCGGCAATCACGGTTTCTTTTTCAGAGAGAACGAGGCTGGCGAAAAAGGCCTCGG
This sequence comes from Acidobacteriota bacterium, assembly GCA_031404215.1. GTDB lineage: Bacteria > Acidobacteriota > Vicinamibacteria > Vicinamibacterales > 2-12-FULL-66-21 > JALZOC01. Next base: position 3,020 of record JANNHC010000249.1, on the reverse strand, counting down.
CGTCGCGGACCGTCAGCGCGCACACCACGTCGATGGTCCGACCGCCGACCTGGACGTCGCGGGCTTCGCGCCGCAGGCGCGCGCCGCCGCAGTCCGGGCAGGTGAGGTACCCGCGGTACCGGCTGAGAAACACCCGGACGTGAACCTTGTACTTTTTCCGCTCGAGCCAGCGGAAGAAGCCCTTCACGCCTTCGTAACTCGCGCCGTCGCCGTCCATCACGAACCGCTTCTCGTCGTCGGTGAGCTGCGCCCACGGAACGTCGAGACGCACGCCGCGAGGTTTTGCGGCGCGCTTCAGATCAGCCAGATGCGCCCGGTAATGCGGTTTGCTCCAGGGCTCGATCGCGTCCTGGGCGACCGACTTCGACGGATCCGGTATCACGAGATCCATGTCGAGCTCGATGATGTTGCCAAAGCCGTGACAGAGCGGGCAGGCGCCAAACGGGTTGTTGAACGAAAACAGCCGTGGCTCGGGCAGTTCGTAGAGAATGCCGCACTCGCGGCACTCGAACCGTTCACTGAATCGCAGCGTGACGGCCGCGCGGTCGGCCTCCGGGCCCGACGAGGGAGCCAGCTGGATCGCGAACGCCGCGCCGCCGCCTTCCGTGTACGCCGTCTCGATCGAATCGGTGAGCCGCGCACGAATCTCGCTCTCAATCTTGACGCGATCGACGATCACCTGCAGGGCGCCGCGATCTTTGAGCGCGGCCACGTCCACGTCCTCGAGCGTCACCGCGCGACCATCGAGAAAGAGACGGCCGAAACCCTTACGACGCAGTGCAGCGAGGGTCTCGGCGATGGGATCAACCAGGTCCGGGAGGTCCGGTTGCGGCGCCGAATCGTCCGTTCCTTCCTCGGCGGCCGTCGCTTCTTCGTCCTCCGGCTCGGGCGCCCGCGTCATGGGGGGCGCCGTGACGACCGGCATTTCAAAGCCAATGAGCAGCCGCGTCCCCTCCGGCAGGTCTCCCAGGCGTCGCGCCACGACCTCGGCCGTTTCGCGGATGACCTCCCGGCCGCAATTGCGGCAGTACGTTCGACCGACCCGGGCATAGAGCAGCCGCAGGTAATCGTGGATCTCGGTGGTGGTGCCAACGGTGGACCGCGGGTTGCGGATACTGTTTTTCTGGCGGATCGCGATCGCGGGACAAATGCCCTCGATCGAGTCCACGTCGGGCTTTTCCATCCGTTCGAGAAACTGCCGCGCATAGGCGGAAAGCGACTCGACGTAACGCCGCTGGCCTTCGGCGTAAATCGTGTCGAAGGCGAGCGATGACTTTCCCGACCCGCTGACGCCGGTCATCACGACAAGCGACCGCGCCGGCAGCGTGAGGTCGACGTTCTTCAGGTTATGCGTCCGCGCGCCGCGGATAAAGAACTGGCCCAGACGGTTTACGGTGGTAATCGGCATCTCTAGGATCCGGACTCGGCCGGACGGTCACTGCAACGGGGTCCGGCACCAACCGGGCTCCGGAGACCCGGTTTCACGCCGGATCGCCGGCATACTGTGAGGTGTTTCGGGAGAGCCGGAACACTCCATGGTAACGCAGGGTCCCCATTCACTCAACCTCGGCAGCGACCATTTGTGCTATTTTGTTGGGGCTTTGCCGGTGGGGGATGGTGGGGTAGTCCGGCCCTCTCCCGACACGGCGCGAACCAAGAGGGGGCTGTGTCAGTCCGTCTGTTTATAGGCAACCTGCCGTACGCGGCATCCGAAGCTGAGTTACGCGAGCATCTGTCAGGCGTCGGCGAACCCACCCAGATAGTTCTTCCCGTCGATCGGGAAACAGGCCGGCCGCGCGGTTTTGCATTTGTGGACTACGCGGATCGCGCCGTCGCTGAAGCAGCCGTCAGTCGATTCGATCAACAACCCTTCAAGGGACGGCCCCTCGCGGTCAGCGAAGCGCGACCGCGGGAGGATCGGCCCGCCGGGGCGCCGCGCCCGGGTGGGTACGGTGGTCCACGTCCTGGCGGCCCAGGGGCGAGCCCGGGCGGCGGCTTCGCTCCGCGTCCGAGTGGCTGGGCGCCTCGTCCAGACTCGGGCGGGGGTGGTGCGCCGGGCGGTCCGCGCAATCGCAATTTCGGTCCGGACGCTCCCCCGAAGAACAAGCGTAAGGCGCCGCGAAAGGATTCCGACCGAGGTCCCAAGGGTCCGATCAAAGAACGCCCGGTCAGTCGCCTCTACGAGAACGACGAAGACTGGCGGAACGAGAAGGACGAGGAAGTCATCGAAATAGACGACATCGCGACGAGCGCAAAAGACGACGACACGACCGCAAAGGACGAAGACACGACGCCAAAAGACGACGATACGTAGACGAGGAATGAGACGTCAGCCGAAGGGCTGAAAACCTGTGGACCTCGCGCAGCCTGAGGAGAGGCTCAATGCAGACGCATGTGAAAGTGCTCGGCGTCATTTATCTGGCGGTCGGCGGTTGCATGCTCCTGGGGGCGCTGTTCCTCGCGCTGACGATGGGCGGCGTGGCAGGGATCGTCGGAGCCACAGCCGAGCCGGAAGAAGCAGCCATCGCCATTCCGGTCCTCGGCATTGCGGGGACGGCGCTGGCGGCGGTCCTCTTCGTTTTCTCGCTGCCAAGCCTCATCACTGGTTACGGACTCTTCAACTACAAGCCCTGGGCCCGCATCGTCGGCATCGTCTTGTCAGCGATCAGCCTGATCAACATCCCCATCGGGACCGTCATCGGGGCTTACGGGCTCTGGGTGTTGCTGAATAAAGAGACCGAGCGCCTCTTCAGTAACGTTCCCGTCGTCACGAGCGCCGCGCCATAACAGCCACTCCAAAGCACAGGTCTTGCATGGACCAGGTTGCCATGCACGACGGGAGTGTGTCCGTGAGCGACGCGAAGGGTGCCCTCCCACACGCGGCGACGCCCCAGTGGCAGAGTCTGCGGCAAGGGCGTCAACCAGATCGCGTTCTCCCAGGTCGAGGTCGGCAAGGCGGCCGAATACTCGGGCGAGGACAGCGAGATGACGCTGCAAGTACACCACGCACTGTGGCCGCA
>JANNHC010000248.1:0-8501 GCA_031404215.1 Acidobacteriota bacterium | reverse complement strand
GTTCGGGTTGCCCGGCTGAACTTCGACATCCATCGCGCCGACGCCGTCGTTCACGAACAGGACCTTCCGCCATGTCTTCCCGCCGTCGCTTGTCTTGAACACCCCGCGTTCCGGATTCGGCTTGAACACATCGCCAGTCGCCGCAACCCAGGCAACGTCCGGGTTCGTGGGATGAATCCGCACCGCGCCGATCTGGCCGGCGTTGTACAAACCCGCGAACCGCCAGGTGTTCCCGCCGTCAACCGTCTTGTACACGCCGCGCCCCGTCGAGACGTTGCTTCGGACGCCGTCCGAGCCGGTGCCCACATAAATGATGTCCGGATCGGAGTCGGCCACCGCGATTGCGCCCATCGAGCCGAGTGGAATCTTGCCGTCCGAGATCGGCGACCAGTTGGCGCCACCGTCGGTCGTGCGGAAAAGCCCGCCGCTCGCCGCCCCCATATAGAACGTGCGAGGCTGCGAGGGCACGCCGGTCACCGTTGTGACTCGTCCGCCGCGCGACGGCCCCACAAGTCGGTACTTCATGCCTTTGAAGAGCGCGGGATCGACGGCCGACATCCCTCGCGCGGCAGGGCGGGTTGGAGACGCGGCCTGCGGCGTTCGCCCGGCACGGGGCGCGGGCCGCGCGCCCTGCGCATGTGGAGACGTCAGCGCCGCCGCCGACAACAACAGAATCGCTGGATATTGTTTGGGAACCATATGTGGAGTCTATGCGGAGAACACAGAAGAACATTCGCTGGCCTTCACGGACAGTTCGAAGATCGGGCCAACGCGTCTTCTACTTTCGTACGCTCCGCTTGCTCCGTGCCGCTCATGCCCTCGGATGCATCCCGAAATGCCACCGCAGCTTGTAGAGCGGATCGCGGTGGCACCGTTCGGCCGCGACCGCGACGGCATCGACCACGGCTTCACGCGTCAGCGGTTTACGCAGCAGGCCCACGACCCCAAGATCGAGCGCGCGCCGAACGTGTTCGGCACCGGATAGTCCGGTCATCAGGATCATCTGCGGCGGAAGATGGTTGCGAAGCGCCTCGCACACGGCAAAGCCGTCAGGCGGCGGCATAATCAGGTCGAGCAGCACGATGTCCGGGTAGTACACCGCGGCCGCGTCGAGCGCTTCCCTGCCCGAGGAAGCGGTCACGACCGCGTAGCCCTCGTCTTCCAGCCACATCGCAACCAGACCCGTCAGTTCGTTTGAATCGTCCACGATCATGACGCGCACCGATCCGTGGCGACTTCGCGGTCCGTCTCGCCCCGACTGCGATGCCAGCATCGTCGCCCACACACGATTACACTTTGGGCATTGGTAGTACGCCCGGGCATCCTCATGGCCGGCGGGAAGGGCTTCGCAGCCGCAGCGTGGGCAACGTATGTCCATAAACACGACGGCCTCGGCACCGCCTCTGCATTACGACACGACGGAAGAAGCCTGAGCGACTGGGGTATGCGCCTACAGAGCAATCGCCGGGCCAACCGGTCGGATGGGGCCGCCCGAGTTCAATATCGTAATCGTGGGGGGAAACAAACCGGCAGGAATTGGGGAAACACCCGGGTGGACGGGGGCCTTCAGCGACGGGCTCTATTGAAAAACAACACGATGCCAAAGACGATCAGCACGACGACGATGATGCCGGACCAGAAGCCAGCCTTGAAGATTCCCCCGGCAATGCTGCAACCTGAAGCCAGGATCGCAAGCAGAAGGAGAAGGACGAGGCGCGTACCGGCGGAGCGGGTGATCAGCATGAAAAGCTCCTTCACACGGACGATGTTACGCTGGCGGCATCCATGAGCCTGCGGCGACAGTCTCTCCGCTACGTGCTCCTTGCCACGGCCCTCGTTGCCGTCACCGCGGCGGTGCTCGTTGCGATGGGCCGCGTACCGATCTGCAAATGCGGATCCATCAAGCTGTGGCATGGGGTCGTGCAGAGCTCCGAGAACTCGCAGCACCTGACGGACTGGTACACTTTCACACACGTCATTCACGGGTTCGCGTTCTACGCCATCCTGTGGCGCCTCGGACGCCGCTGGCCCGCGGGAGCGAGGCTGGTTCTGGCGGTGCTCGTGGAATCGGCGTGGGAGATCGTCGAGAACACCGACCTCATCATCAATCGATATCGCGAGGCCACGATCTCGCTCGACTACTACGGCGACAGCGTGATCAATTCGATCTCGGACATTCTCGCAATGGTCGCGGGGTTCTTCCTCGCCGCGCGTCTGCCGGTCCGCGTGACGGTGGCGGTGACAGTCGCGATCGAGCTGCTCCTCGCGTACTGGATCCGCGACAACCTCACCCTGAATATCCTGATGCTGATCTACCCGCTCGAGGCCGTCCGCCGATGGCAATCGGGACTGTGACGTTCAGATTCGGGTTCGCTTGTCCACCCCCCAGATGCCGGCGCCACGGGCTGCAATGTAAAAGAAGACGAAGCAATACAGGACGGACAGCTCGCCACCGTTCTGGATGGGAAACGCACCACGCGGAGCATGGGCGGTGAAGTAGGCATACGCCATCTCGCCGCTCGCGATAAACGCCGCGGTCCCCGTGAGAAACCCGATCGCAATCAGCAGGCCGCCGACGAGCTCGATAATGCCCGCGGCCCCGAACATCGAGGCGAGCACGACCTGTTGACCGCCGAGAACGCCGAAGAGCTTTTGCGCACCGTGGCAGGCAAACAGGAGACCCACCACGATTCGCATCAAAGCGTACAGTTGCGGGGCAAAACGTCCAAGCACACGTTCCATCAGTTCCTCCCAGCACGAGCATAGATCAGCGGCGCCGCCGGAGCCGAGTCAGCAGATCGAGAAAATCCGGCGGTGGCGGGGCCTCGAGATCGAGGTGGCTGGCGTCAATAGGATGCTGAAACGTCAACCGCTGAGCGTGGAGCGCCTGCCTGCCGAAGTCGATCGGCCGCAGCGTGTCGGGGCCATACACGTACCGGTCCTCTCCGACCAGCGTGTGCCCGCGCAGGCGGGCCTGGATTCGAATCTGATTGCGGCGCCCCGTTCGGAGGCTCACCTCGATCAGCGAGGCATTCGCGAACGGCTCGATGACTTTGTACCGGCTGATGGCCTCGGTGCCCCGCGGATCCTTTGGATGCGTCTCCTTCTGAATAAGCGCCTTCTCGTCCCAGGTCAGGAAGTCGCGCCACGTGCCCTCCGGCGGGTTCGGAAGACCGTAGACAACAGCCCAGTACACACGCGTCGGCTCGCGGCGCTTGAACTGAACTTTCAGCGCGTGCTGCGCCTCCGCGTGTTTGGCAAAGACCACCAGGCCCGAGGTGTCCTGGTCGATTCGATGCACGACCAGGGGCCGCTTCTTGCCATGGGAGCGCGTGCGCTCCTCGATCTGGTCGTAAATCGACGGAATATCTGGCTTCCGTTCGAGCGGGACGCTCAGGAGGCCTGCCGGCTTGTTGACGACAATCAGTGAATCGTCTTCGTAGATGATGTCGAGATCGCCGACCGGTCCCGTGCGCGGGCGCCGTTTCGCGCTGCCAGGGCGATCCAGCCAGAGGCCCACGACGTCTCCGAGCGCGAGACGGCGGCCGGCATCCGCTAGCACCGCCTCGGCGCCGTTGACGGACACCTTTCCCCGCTCGAGCGCGGCCACGGCACGTCCCCGCGATCCGAGCCGAGTCTGGCCTGCGAGGTACTTGTCGAGGCGGAGGCCCGCGGCGTCCTCCTCGATGCACCAGTCGGACTTCGACATGCGCTGCCTTAGGATAGAGTGATTCAACCTTCCAAAGTCTACCGTTCCACAATTCACTGAAACCCTGCAGTGACGGATCAATCCCCGGCCAATTCGCAACTGACGGTGGAGCGCGCGGCAACCGACGCGTGCGGACGCGCCAGGTGGTGCTGACGCTCGACGGCGAGACGCTTGCGACGCTGCTCTTCGGCGAGCGTGTCACTCGAGCGCGATGACATTGACATGCGTCAGACGCACCGCGTACGCTCCTGCCTGAGATTCCACGAACGGAAGGTAGCGAGTATGGGCGCGCGTGACGTGTACGTCGGCACCGATGGCGGTGCCACGACCTCCAAGGTGGCGGGCGTCTGGCCGGATGGACGAGCTGTCTCCACGAAACTCCTGCAGAGGCCGACGAATTCCGTGGCAGGGCCTGACGCGCTCGTTGCCACGTGGGCCGACGCCATCGCCGGCTATCTCGACGAAAACGGCCTCGCGTGGGACAGCGTTCAAGGCGTCGGGCTCGCGATTCCCGGGCCGTACGAGCGCTACGGCGTCTTCGGACACTCACCGAATCTTCCCGCCAGTTTCGCGGGCTACGATGTGTACGCCGGGTACGCGCGTGCCCTCGAGCACCGTGCAGGGCGGTCGATCCCGTTGATCGTCGGCAACGATGGCAACATGGGAGGCGTCGCCGAGGCCCAGCGAGCGCGAGGCGATCGGGAAGCGGCGGTGATTATGCTCGCTCCAGGCTCAGGCCTTGGCTGCGCGTACATCGATCGCCGGGGATTGCCGCTCGACGGCGACACCATCTCGGGCATGGAAGCGGCGCACATGCCGGCGCCGCTGCATCTGCTTGACGCCGTGCCGTACACCTGCGGGTGCGGCCGCACCTGGGGCTGCGTCGAGATGTACACGACGCTCGCGGGGCTCCCCCACCTGCTCGCCGAGCGGCTGAAGCGCCACCCGCATCACGACCTGGCGACGTCTCCCGCGCCCCTCAGGCAGCGAGCGTTCGCGCTGCGCGACCTGGCGCAGAAGGGAGACCCGCTCGCGGTGGACATCTTCGACTTTCAGGCCCGCGCGCTCGGCCTTCACGTCGCCACGCTCTCGATGGCGCTCGACGCGCAGTTTGTCGTCATAGGGGGCGGCTTGATGGATCCCGAATCCACGACGGATGCCTTCCGCGCGCGGTATTTGAGAATCATTCGTGAGACCGCCGCGCCTTACCTCTGGCCCGCACAGCGCGCGACGCTCACGATCGTCCCCGCATCGCTCGGCGATCTCTCCCAGGCCATCGGCGCCGCTCTCGTCGCGCTGTACCGCAGCCGCCTGCCCTGATCGAGTCCAGAGCCCCAAGCCGCCGGCCGCGAGTCTCGAGTCCTGACGCTCGTCAGTGCGATCGAGACCGCTCTCGCGTGCGAACGTTCGTGACGACGACGAGGAACCCCCATCGTTGCTTTCTCACACCACGCCCCGTCGTTCCGACGACCGCCCGGTGCGCCGTCATCAAATACACAGGGACCTTCCGCTCACGTAACTCATGGTAATCGCGCCGAAGCATGACGACATACACGGGATTCGGCTGCTCGAGAAACGCACGCACGTCTTCTATCGTTTCAATCCGCTGCACCGGGCGGTTGAGGTAGTACCGTAAACTACCGCGCCATCGCTCGAGCCGGTAAATACCGACCGGCGCTGATGGGGGCGTCGAGCGCGCGAGCACACGGGCCACGCGCGCGGTAGGCCGCACCTGTTCAAGGGCCGGGAATCCGACAACCACGACGGTCGCGTAAACGACGAGGAGTGTGGTCACCAGCACGCCGGCGCCGGCGGGAACATGCCAGCGGCGCCGCTCCGACTGGAACAGCATGGCCACGCCGCCGGCGAAGATCGCGAGCGGAAGGAGGAGCGCCGCCGGGGGCAGCGCGAGATCAATCTTCGACAGATACACACCACCGAAGCTGCCCAGGATGACCAACAGGCCGGCGATTGCGAGCACGCTATACCGTGTGCCCGCCAGACGCCCTTCGGGATCCCGGGCCGCCTCGAGCCACGCGTTCGCCGCAATCAGGCAGCACGCCGGAGCGGCCGGGAAGATGTAGTGGTCGAGCTTGAACCGCGCGATGCTGAAGAACCCGATCACGACGAATGTCCAGATCCACAGCAGCACTTCCCCGCTCGCGAGCGGCTGTCCCGATCGAAGACGGCGTACGGCATCGACCGCCCGGCCACAGACGACGAGGCTCCAGGGGAAGAATGCGCCGGCGAACGCGCGGACGTAGAACGTGTGGTTGATCGCCCGGCCGGAAAACTCGATCGGCTGGGTGAAGTAAAACAAGTTCCCCGCCAGCAGGTATCCCTGCACGAACTCCGGGCCAAACCTCCAGCCCATCCAGATGAACCACGGCGAAGCCGCCACGGCGACCAGTGGAAGTCCGACTTTCCAGTGAAGGCTTCGCAGCGCTGCGCGGGTCTCACGCGACGCCATGAACGCCGCCGCGAGGAAGAGCGCGATGAGCACGAGCGCCACCGGCCCCTTCGTCATGACGGCGAGGGTCAACAGGCCGTACCCGGCCAGTTCGATGCGGACGCTCGATCGTCTGGCGGCGACCAGCAGGCATCCGACCGCGCCGAACAGGAACAGCGTGAACACCATGTCGAAGATGGCGACGCTCGACAGCACGAAGCTCGCCGGGATCGTCGCGAACATGATCGCGCCGAGCGTGCCGACCTCGGCTCGGAAGAGCGTCGCGCCCACCCATCGCGTGATCGCAAAGAGGGCCACCGACGCGAGCGCCGTCGGCAGCCGCGCGGCAAACTCCGTTTCCCCGAGCAGCAGCACCGAAGCGCCCTGCAGCCAGTGAAAGAGGACGGGCTTGTCGATGAACGGTTTGCCGTCGAGGAGGGGGACGAGCCAGTTGCCCGACTGGAGCATCTCGCGCGTCAGTTCAGCGTAGTGCGCTTCGTCGGGATCGAGAAGGCTGGGATACCCCAGGCGCCAGAACACCACGACCCATCCAATGACGGTCCATTGGAGTACGGAACGCCAGCGCGCAGACACACGTCGCCACGACCCGCGCGGCGTATACCAGGGGCTTCAGGGTGCAGCGAACGCGCGTAGCTCAGGCATGGCGGGCCCAATATCCCCGAATACCGAGCGAGGTACCAACGGTCTACGGGGCACTGAACCCCCTCGGAGAACCCCGGAGAACTCGCCCTGCCCTTCCACCACGCGATCGCCGCCGGATCGAGCGGGTCGTACGTCGACAGCTTGCCGAGGCTCTGCGGACTTCCGAAGTCGATGGCGAGCGCGAGCCGCACGCCCCACGGCCGCAACGTGTCGGCCACGCGCGCCCCCTGTGGAATGAGGGCCGGAGAGACGGTTGCACCGCCGAGCATGCCGCGAATCCCCGCAGTCGTCTCATGTTGTCTGTGCAGGAAAGCCGTCCATGGTGTCACGGCGGCCCCTATAATACAGGGCGGAAGGGCGCAGGGACTTGTGCATTGGAAGGGGCCACGTGCGAAAGATTCTGATCATCACGGGGGACGGCGGAGAGGCATATGAAACCTGGTTCGCGGTGCATCGCTTTCAGGAAGCGGGGTATGACCCGCGCGTCGCGGCGCCGTCGAAGCGCCGGCTGCACCTGGTGATGCACGACTTCGAGCCGGGGTGGGACACCTACAAGGAAGGGCCCGGCTACGCGATCGAGTCAGATCTGACGTTCGACGACGTCAGAACGGCCGAGTACGACGCGGTGCTCTGCATCGGCGGACGCGCGCCTGAATATCTGCGCAACGACCAGAGGGTCCTGGATATCCTTCGCGAGTTCGATACCGGCGGCAAATGGATCTTTGCCATCTGCCACGGCGTGCAGCTTCTGGCGTCGGCGGGACTGCTCAAGGGCAAGCGGGTCACGTGCTACGAGCACGTGCGCACCGATGCCGAAACCTGCGGGGGCCACTACGTCGCGGCCGAGAGCGTCCGCGACGGGCGAATCGTTTCTGCGCCCACCTGGCGGGAGCACCCGGCGTTTTATCGCGACGTGTTCGCCTGCCTCCAGCAGGGCGTTGTCGCGGCACGCTAACGCACGGCGAGTCAGCGGCGCTTCCCGGCGGCGGTCAGCCGTTCAAGCTCTTCGAGCTGCGTATTGAACGCGGCCCATCGTGCCTGCTCTTCCGAGAGCACGCGCGACAGATCCGCCCGGCGCTGCTTGAGCACCGGGTCTCCATTTTCGATTTTGTCGAGCTGTGCTTTCATTCCTGCGAACATTTCGGCCGCGCCAGGCTCGGCGGGCTCCTGTTCCAGGCTTTTCATCATGTGCGTCAGGAATGGATTGCGTGCCCCGTCGAGTGCGCGTATCTGCTCCTCTGTCTCGGCCAGTTGACGCGCGATCCCCGCGATCCGCTCCTCCTGGACCTGCAGGCGCGCCACAAGAAGCTGCGCGCGGATGCTCGTATCCGCCATCAGCTGGATTTCCGCACGCAAGGCGCGAACCTCCGAGATCAAATCGTCCATAGACGCCTGCCGCGCGGGCGTGTTCGCCTGTCCCAGCAGCGACACGCCTAGTACAACCGGAACAATCAGTACCGCCTTCATCATGATGTTTCCTCCGCCACAAGAACGACGCGAGTCTTCGAGAGCACCTCGAAAGCGCGCTGGTGTTTTTCGGTGAAGAGCGCGAACACCACGTCGATCCAGAAGATCTGCAGCAGAATCGGCAGCTGCCGGACGACGGCCTGCCCGAAGCTGATGCGGCCACCTGATTCCCGGACGACCCGGAGCCCGAGCAGGTGTTTTCCCAGTGTCTCG
>JANNHC010000247.1:0-2181 GCA_031404215.1 Acidobacteriota bacterium | reverse complement strand
CGCGGACGGGCGGGGGGGGCGCGCGCCGCGCCCCTGTGCCGGCTTTACTACCCCCCCCTCCCGCCCCCGCGCTGCGGCCCCCCCCCCCACGGCCGGGTTCCATTTCCTCTGGCTGGAGCTCGAGCACTCGCCGCTTTCGCTCGAGACGGTGCGCAACATCGTGCTTGCCACTCGGGATCTTCCGGCCGTGCCGTTCGCCCGGGTGCCCGTCACCGAGCGATGGATCGCAAAGCGTGTGCTCGATGCGGGCGTGCAGGGGGTGGTGTTTCCCTTCGTCAGCACGCCGGACCTGGCGCAACGCGCGGCGGAAGCGTGCCGCTATCCGCCGACCGGACGACGCGGCTCGGGCGCCAGCCTGGCGACCGCTTGCTGGCCGGAGCCGGAGGGCTACCACGACTCCGCCGATCGCAACGTCGTCGTCGTCGCGATCATCGAGGAAGCGGACGCGCTCCTCCACCTGGATGAAATCGCCGCAACGCCCGGCGTGGACGTGATCTTCGTCGGCACCGGCGACCTGTCTTTTTCGCTGGGACTACGGGGGCAGCAGGACCACCCGCGAGTGGAGGCGGCAGCGCTGGACGTGCTCGCGGCAGCGCGACGCCATGGAAAAATCGCCGGGCGTCCGGCCGGGTTGACCGAGCAAACGCAACGCTACATCGAGCAGGGGTTTCTCTTCTTCCAGGCGCCGTCCGACCTCGCATTGCTCGAGGCCGGAGCGCAGCAGTTCCTGGGACCACATGGCATCCGCCCGGTGCGGCGGCAGCGCACGCTCTATTGATCACATGACTACAGACAACGCGGCGCGGCCGGCGACAACGACCCATTACAAGTGGCGGGTCGTCGCCATGCTCTGGCTGATTTCGTTCTTCAACTACGCGGATCGGCAGGCGATCTTCTCGGTCTTTCCACTGATCGAGCGCGAGATGAACCTCACGCCGGTGCAACTCGGGCTGCTCGGCTCCGCCTTCGCGTGGGTGTACGGCCTGTGTGCGCCGCTCGCAGGCATGGTCGTCGATCGGGTCAGGCGCAAGACCGCGATCATCGGCGGGCTCTACGCGTGGAGCGTCATCTGCATGGCCACCGTGTTGTCCAGCAACTTCCGGCACCTGGTGTTCTGGCGCGCGGCGGAGGGGCTTGGCGAGACGTTCTACTACCCCGCGTCGATGTCGCTCATCAGCGACTATCACGGGCGCGAGACGCGCTCGCGAGCCATGGGCCTGCACCAGACGAGCGTGTATGTCGGCACCATCGGTGGCGGGTTCTTTGCGGGCCTGATCGGGCAGTACTACGGCTGGCGGCTGTCCTTCATCGTGTTCGGCGGACTGGGCATTCTGCTCGGGTTCGTGCTCAATCGATTCCTGGTCGAGCCGGCGCGCGGCGCGGCGGACGTCGCGGACGCGAAGGGATCGCATGCAGCGCTCGCGCTGGGCGGCAAACTGTCGTTCCCGGAGTTCCTGCGACTGGTCGGCCGCACCCCCACTTTGCTCTGCCTCATGGGCGCGTTCATGTGCGCGAACTTCGTGGCCGTCGTGCTGTTGTCGTGGATGCCAAAGTTCCTGTACGACAAGTTCCACATGGGATTGGCCATGGCTGGCCTGACCGCGACGATCTTCGTGCAGCTCGCCAGCATGGCAGGGGCGCCGATTGGCGGATGGCTCGCCGATATGTGGCGACGGCGGACGCCCCGTGGCCGAATGGCGGTGCAGATGGTCGGCGTGCTCGGCGGGGCGCCGTTCGTGGCGCTATGCGGCCTGACACCCTCGGTCGGCATGCTGATCCTCGCGCTGACCGTGTGGGGGTTTTTCAAGGGTCTCTACGACGCGAATATTTTTGCCTCGGTGTTCGACGTCGTGCGGCCGGAAGCGCGCGGCACGGCGGCCGGCTTCATGAATGCGGTCGGGTGGCTTGCCGGCGGCGGCAGTGCGCCAATCGTCATCGGCCTCATCGCCGAGCGCGAGAGCCTGGGACTGGCGATCGCCCTCGCCTCGACCGTCTACGTTGCGGCGGGGCTGCTGCTCCTGATAGGCATCGTCTTCTTCGTCAAGCAGGATTCGGCGCGGATGCAGGCCGAGCTGAGGACGCCCTGAGCCCTACGTCGGTTGCATCGCCGTGGGCTGCGGTCGACCCCGGAGCGTCACGGCGTCCAGATCGTGCTCCCGATATACCGCTCCGGAGACGTCG
>JANNHC010000246.1:0-17875 GCA_031404215.1 Acidobacteriota bacterium | reverse complement strand
AGCTCGAGACGGTCGTGGGCGACGGCGAGATGCTGCTGCGTGTGTTCGGCGAGCTCGGCCTCCACGTGTGGTTCCGCTACGAGAAGTATCGCGAGGAGTTTTCTCACGAGGACGTGATCGTCGCCATCGATGAAACCCCGGTCGGGGTCTTCGTCGAGCTTGAAGGCAGCGAACAAGGCATCGCCGACATGACACGCGCGCTCGGCCGCACCCCCGCAGACTACATCGTGGACTCGTACCGGTCGCTCTTCCTGCAGCATCGCGAGGACTTCGGGCTGAGCGGGTCCGACATGGTATTTGACCCTGGTGCATGAGTCCGCTCCGGTGCGCCCGAAGGCGCCGCAGACCGCGCCCCGAACATTCCCATGAGGGCGCTCGTGCTCACGGCCGGTCTCGGCACACGGCTTCGTCCGCTCACGTACATCCGAGCCAAGGCGGCAGTCCCGGTCAACGGTGAAACGCTCGTGCGCCGATCTGTGCGGTGGCTGGTACGCGAGGGTGTGCGCGATCTGGTTCTCAACCTCCACCACATGCCCGCGACCGTGGCGGCATCGGTCGGCAATGGCTCCGACCTCGGCGCGCGCGTGCGTTATTCCTGGGAGGACCCGGTGCTGGGATCCGCGGGGGGCCCGAGGCGCGCGTTGCCGCTGCTCGTGGATTGGGAACGCCCCAGTCGTGAAGTCACCGATCGCCAGCCGGCAGCCGCCAGCCGCGAGACGTTCATCATCGTGAACGGCGATACGCTCACCGACGTGAATCTCGCGGCCATGGCCGCCTGGCATGTGGAAACCGGCGCGGCGGTGACCATGGCGCTCATTCCCAATCCACGGCCTGACAAGTACGGGGGTGTCCAGGTGGCGGACGGCGGCTGGGTGACGGGGTTCACCCGCGCGGCCGCCGCCACTGCGTCATACCACTTCATCGGTGTGCAGATCGTCGAGGCTCGCGTATTCGAGAGGCTGGAAGACGGCGTCCCCGCCGAAACCATCAACGAGCTGTACCCACGCATGATTGCCTCAGATGGGCGGAGCGTCAGCGGCTTCATCTCCGATGCGTCGTTCCGCGATATCGGGACCCCGTCGGACTATCTCGGCACCTCGCTCGAGCTGGCCGGCGTCGAGGGGAACAGAATGACCATGGGCGCGCGCACGCGAATCGACGCCACCGCGTCCGTGAAACGGTCCGCGGTGTGGGATGATGTCACGATCGGCGCCACGGCCGAGCTGTTTGAGTGCATCGTCTGCGACGGTGCGCAGATCCCGGCGGGCGCGCAGTACCGCCGCTGCGCGATCGCGCCAGCGGACGGCCGTCGCCCGCAGTTGGGTGAGCGGATCGAAGGACGCCTGCTGATCCGGGAGCTTGAATAGGCGCGGTCGCGGGCATCGCGGTGCGCGCGGGGACCGTTACGACCGGCACGACGGAACCCACACACAAACACATGGACAAACGACAGCGCGATGGCGCCGACGCCCGCGACAGAATCGACGGATACCTGACGCGCAGCAACCTCGCCTCCCAGTCTCCGCGCGTCTTGCCGTTGACCGGGGATGCATCGGACCGCCGATACTTTCGCGTGCTCGTGGCCGACGGACCGTCCATCGTGCTGTCGCTGCACGCCTCGCCGTTCGACTTCGACACGCTGCCGTTCGTGAACGTCGCGCGGCTGCTCGCCGAGATGCCGGTGCCGGTCCCGACCGTCCTCGGCCACGCGGACGATCTCGGGGTCCTCGCGCTGACAGATCTCGGCGACGTCACATTGCAGGCGCACCTTGGCGCCGCCACTCCGGCCGAACACGCCGCGTTGTACCGGCAGGCGGTGGCGCTCATCGCCACGGTGCAGCGCCGCGGAGCGGAACTCGCGTCCCCCGCGTACCTTCCGTACAGCGTCGCGTTCGATGTCGAGAAGCTTACCTGGGAGCTCGACTTCTTCATCAAGCACTTCATCGAGGCGTACCGCGGCATTGTGATTCCGCCGGTGACGCGAGACGAGCTGCGGGGTGAATTCGCCGTCATCGTCGAGGCGCTGGCGGCCGAGCCGCGCGTGCTCTGCCATCGCGATTACCACAGCCGCAATCTGATGCTGCACGGCGGGGAACTCTACATCATCGACTTCCAGGACGCGCGCATGGGCCCGGACACCTACGATCTGGTGTCGCTGCTGCGCGATTCCTACGTCGATCTCCCTGAGCAGACCGTCAGCGAACTGCTCGCGTACTTCCTGGCCCTCAGCGGCCGAACCGGCGACGAGCGCGAGTTCCGGCAGCGCTTCGACGTGATGGCGCTGCAGCGCAACCTGAAAGCGCTCGGCACCTTCGGCTACCAGACCACCGCGCGCCGCAATTCCGTGTACATCCAGTACATTCCCCGAACGCTGCGCTACGTCCGCGACAATCTCGACCAGCTCCCGCAATTCGCGCGAATCAGGGACATCCTCGCGACGCTGGTCGAGGAATTTCGCTAGGGCTCAAACGAACTCGCGCGGAGAACGCCGAGGACGCGGAGCGCTTGGACGGCGACACGCGCAGCCGCCGACACGCGCCCTGCGCGTCGCCGTTGATTGATGCAGCGTCCGAAAAGGTCGTACAATAGGGGGTTACGGCTCCTGACGATCATGCGCTTTGGGATCAGCACGCACCTGTATCGCAAACGACGACTGGAACGGGACCATCTCGCGGAGATCGGGTCCTACGGATTCGACACCATCGAGCTATTCGCCACTCGCAGCCATTTCGATTATCACGACGAGGCGGCGATCGCGACGCTCGCCGGGTGGCTGTCAGACACCGGGCTCACGCTGAACAGCGTGCATGCCCCGATCGCGTCGAGCTCGCCACCTCGAGCGCCCCGGCGCCGGTCCTCGAGGCGGCACGCCGCGCGCGGCAGCGGTTCGAACGGACACTGGCACATCCATGACTGCTTACATCCAGGACATCGGCAAGTACGACGGGCAAGCGGTCACGCTCAAGGGCTGGCTGCACAATCGGCGTTCGAGCGGCAAGATTCACTTCCTGACCGTGCGCGACGGCACCGGCTTCATCCAGTGCGTGATGACGAAGCAGTCGGTCGGCGAAGACGCGTTCAAGCAGGCGGACCATCTCGCGCAGGAGACGGCCGTCATCGTGGACGGCACCGTCCGCGGGGACGCGCGCGCTCCGGGTGGGTTCGAGCTCGACGTCATCGGGCTCCAGGTCGTCTCGGAATCGCAGAACTACCCCATCTCCCCGAAGGAGCATGGGGTCGATTTCCTGATGGATCGGCGTCACCTGTGGATACGCTCGCAGCGCCAGCAGGCTATCCTTCGGGTCCGTCACGAGGTGATCAACGCCGTGCGCGACTTCTTCAACGAGCGCGGCTTCATCCTCGCGGACACGCCGATCTTCACGCCGGCCGCGTGCGAGGGCACGACGACGCTGTTCCCTGTCCAGTATTTCGACGAGGAAACGGCGTACCTGACGCAGAGCGGCCAGCTGTACAACGAAGCCAACGCCATGGCACTCGGCCGCGTGTACTGCTTCGGCCCGACGTTCCGTGCGGAGAAATCCAAAACGCGCCGGCACCTCACCGAGTTCTGGATGGTCGAGCCCGAAATGGCCTATGCCACCCTGGACGACGTCATCGATCTGGCGGAGGCGCTCGTCGTCTCGGTCGTGCAGCGCGTGCTGGACAGGCGGCGGCCGGAGCTGAAGGTGCTCGAGCGCGACACGACGAAACTCGAAAACGTCAAAGCTCCCTTCCCGCGCCTGTCGTACGACGAGGCGGCGGCGCTCCTCAAGGAAAAAGGCCTCCCCTTCGAATGGGGAGGGGACTTCGGCGCGCCGGACGAAACCGCCATCTCGGAGAACTTTGATCGCCCGGTCTGCGTGCACCGGTATCCGTCGGCGATCAAGGCGTTCTACATGAAGCCTGACCCCGAGCGCCCTGACGTGGCGCTCTGCGTGGACGTGCTCGCACCCGAGGGCTACGGAGAAATCATCGGCGGCGGCCAACGCATCGACGACTACGAGCTGCTCGTGTCGCGCATCGAAGAACACAAGCTGCCGAAGGAAGCCTTCGAGTGGTACCTGGATCTGCGCCGCTTCGGCAGCGTGCCGCACGGCGGTTTCGGGATGGGCATCGAACGCGTCGTGACCTGGATCTGCGGCATCGACCACCTGCGCGAGGCCATTCCGTATCCACGGATGCTGTACAGGATTTATCCGTGAAAGGGTGATTGCGGATTGCTGATTGTGGATTGACACATCAGCATCGTCGGTCCGCACATCAGCATTCGACCATTGGAAATCAGTCATTCATGAAGATCGGCTTTCTCTCTCTCGGATGCCCGAAGAATCTCGTGGACGGCGAGGTGATGTTGGGCATCGCCCGCGACGCCGGGCACGAGTTCACGACCGACGCCACGAGCGCCGACGTGCTCGTGGTGAATACCTGTGCCTTCATCGACAAGGCGAAGCAGGAGTCGATCGATGCCATTCTCGAGATGGCCCAGCACAAGAAGACCGGGAACTGCTCGAGGCTCGTCGTCACCGGATGCCTCGCGGAGCGGTATCGGGACGAGCTGCGGAAGGAAATCCCCGAGATCGATGCCGTGCTCGGCACGGGCGAGGTGCCGCAGATCCTGGCCGCGATTGGGACTGGCGACTTGCGGCTGGCGCCTGGCGACTCGACGGTTCCGCTGACGTTTTTCAGCTCATCGAGTGCCGCCGTGGGGCTCGCCCCGCCGCCAGCCCCCGCCCACCAGCCGCTTCCGACGTATATCTACGACGCAGACACGCCGCGGCTGCTGACCACCCCGCGGCACTTCGCGTACGTGAAGATCGCGGAAGGCTGCGATTACACCTGCGCGTTCTGCATCATTCCGACGCTGCGCGGCGCGTATCGCAGCCGCACGGCGGAATCGATCGTGCGCGAGGCGCGCGGGCTCGCGGAACGCGGCGTCCGCGAGTTGCTCCTGATTTCCCAGGACACTACGTTCTACGGGATTGACCGGGGCGAGCGCGGCGCGCTGGCCCGGCTGCTTCGAGCACTCAACGGGATCGACGGGCTCGAGTGGATCCGCCTGCTCTATCTCTACCCCACGACCATCACCGACGATGTGCTCGACGCGATGGCGGAGTGCGAGAAGGTGTGCCGGTATGTGGACCTCCCGCTCCAGCATGCCTCGGCGGACGTCCTCAAGCGCATGCGGCGTCCGGGCAACCGGAAAACGTACGACAAGCTGCTCACGCGGATCCGCGAGCGCGTCCCGGGTGTCACACTGCGCACGACCCTGATCGTCGGGTTCCCCGGTGAAACGGATCACGACTACGCCGAGCTCGAGAGTTTCGTCGCCGACACCCGCTTCGATCACGTGGGGGTGTTCACGTACTCGCATGAGGAAGGTACCCGGGCGTTTGCGCTGGCCGACAACGTGGCAGCGTCCGTCAAGCGGCGCCGCCGGAATGCGCTGATGGCGCGCCAGAAGAAGATCGTGGCCGCGGCGCAGAAGGCGCGCATCGGCGCCAAGGTGGACGTCTTCATCGATGGCCCGTCGCCCGAGCATGCACTCGTCCTGCAGGGCCGGCTCGAAGGACAGGCGCCGGATATTGACGCGGTCGTGTTCCTCACGGACTGCGATCCCGAGCGGCAGCGCGCAGGCCAGCTCATCAAGGCACGAATCGTCGGGGCTCGCGGCTACGACCTGGTCGCAGCCCCGGCCAACGCCCTCCGGGCAGGGGCGTGATCGCGGGACGTCGCAGGACGCACCCCTGTGCTATATTTGTGGGTGGCAGGTTCGAGTAAGGTTACCCGAGTGGGCCGTTGCCCACTTTTTGTGTTTCAGGGGACGTTTTTACGCCATCTGCTGAACGGCTGGGACGTGTCCGAGAGGCCGCGGAACGTGTCGCGCGGAGCTACGGGCTCGAAATATTCGACGTCCAGTTGCGCCGCGAGTCAGTCGGCACGGTACTTCGCGTCACCATCGATCGCCCGGACCCAGGAAAGCCGACCAGCCCTGACGAGGACGCCGTCGGCATTGCCGACTGCCAGCGAGTCAGCCACGATCTGAGCGCGCTGCTTGACGTCGAGAGCGACGAGCTCGGCACCGCGGCGCTCGGGAAGGCCTACACGCTGGAGGTTTCGTCACCGGGGCTGGATCGCCCGCTGCGGCACGAGGCGGACTTCCGGCGGTTCCAGGGACGGCTGGCCAAGGTGGTGACGACCGAGCCGGTCAGCGGCCAGTCGGCGTTTGCCGGCCGGCTCGCGGGCGTGGAGGGCGGAATCGTGCTGCTCGAGGAGGGCCGGAAGGTCCACCGCGTCCCACTGTCGCGGGTCAAACGCGCGCGGCTGGAAGTCGAATTCTAGGAAGGCTCAGGGCTCAGGCAAGAGTGGAACAAAAGAAAAGGCAAATGGCCACGACCAACCCGCTGATCCAGCAGATCGACGCCATCGCGAAGGAAAAAGGCGTCGAGCCGGAAATCATCATCAGCGCCGTCCAGGACGCGCTCGAGGCGGCCGCCCGTAAGCGCTACAAGAGCGAAGCGCTGCGCGCGCGGTTCAATACCGACAGCGGCCAGCTGGAGCTGTATGCGGTCAAGAAGATCGTCGAAGAAGTGACCGACGCCTCGACGCAGATCTCGCTCAGCGAGGCCCAGCAGCTCTACGGCGACGAAGCGGAGGTCGATATGGAAATCGAGTTCCCGCGACCGACCGAGGACCTCGGCCGCATTGCCGCGCAGACGGCGAAGCAGGTCATCTTCCAGAAGGTGCGTGAAGCCGAACGCGAGAACGTCTACGCCGAATACAGCCAGCGCGTCGGCGAAGTCGTGAGCGGCATGGTGAAGCGGTTCGAGAACGGCGACATCATCATCGAGCTCGGCCGCGTGGAATCACAGCTCCCGCGGAAGGAGCAGTCGCGCGCGGAAAACTACACTGTCGGCGACCGCGTCCGCGCGGTCATCCGCGGGGTCAACCGCAGCGCCAAGGGGCCGCAGATCGTCCTCTCGCGCACGGACCCGGCGCTCCTGATCAAGCTGTTCGAACAGGAAGTGCCGGAGATCTACGACGGGACCGTCGTGATCCGCGGCGCCGTGCGTGAAGCGGGCGACCGCGCGAAGGTCGCGGTCTATTCGCGCGAGCGCGACGTGGACCCCGTCGGTGCGTGCGTCGGGATGAAAGGCACGCGCGTACAGTCGATTATCCGCGAGCTCCGCGGTGAAAAAATCGACATCGTCGAATGGTCCGAGGATCCGATCCTCTTTGTGACCAACGCGATCAGCCCGGCCAAGGTCCAGCGCGTGACCATCATGGACGACGCCGAGAAGGTCATGGAAGTGGTCGTCGAGGACAAACAGCTGTCGCTGGCCATCGGGAAGAAGGGGCAGAACGTCCGGCTCGCCGCGAAGCTGACCGGATGGAAGATTGACATCAAGAGCGAGGAAGAAAAACGCCGCGAGGTCGAAATCCAGCTCGGCGCGCTCGAAATCGGCGAGGGGGGGGGCGAGCAGCCGTCGGACGTCGAAGCGAGTACGGCGCCCGAAGCGGGAGACACGGACCAGCCAGTGGCGAGCGCCGCCGACGCGGGGCCGGCGACGGAGGCCGACGCGACGCCGCAGGCTGAAGATGCCGGCGAAGCGGCGCCCATCGCAGCCGAGGATTCCAAAGAAGCGTAGACCGTTAGAACTTTTAGAACTTTAGAACTTTACTGAATGGCAACAGTCCGGATTTACAGAGTCGCGGAGCTTCTCAACACCTCGAGCCAGGAAGTGATGGCGCTGCTCAAGCGCGATCACGGCATCGAAGTGAAAAGCGCATCGAGCACGATCGAAGAGGTCGTCGCGCGCGAATTCGTGTCGCGCATGGCGCGCCAGCGCGGACTCAACGTCCCGTCGAGCGCGTCGTATGCCGACTCGCCGGTGGCGGCAAAGGGCAGGAAGCCCGGGGGGAAGGCGCCGGAGCCGGCCAAGCCCGCCGCGGCCGCGTTGCCGCCGCCGCGACTGGTGAAGTCGGCCAAGCCGCCCGCTGAGATACTGGCCGCGCCGCCGGCAGCGGCCGAATCCATCCTGGTGCCGACACCCGCGCCGTACGAACCGGCAGAGCCGGAGCCCGAGCCGGAACCGATCGCCGACCAGCCAGTCGCGGAGGCCGTGCCGGAGCCGCCGGCCCCTGCCGCCGCGCCGCCGGCCGAAGAACACCCCATCGCCGCTCGGGCGCCTGAACCGGCGCACGTGGCACCACCCACGGCCGCTGCCGCACCGGTGGCGAGCGCAGCGCCTGCGCCGCCGCGGCCGACCATGCCGCCGGCAACCGGTCGCGTGGTTCCGCCGACGCTGCGGCTTCGAGTGGAAGATCCGCGGACGGGCCAGGCGCCGCCTGCGCCTCCGCGCCGGCCGATGCTCGTGCGACCGCCGGCGCAAACCGCGGCCACGACGTCGCAGGCTCCGACAGGCAACCTGAGCCGGCCCGCGGCGCCGCGCCCGGGCGCGGGCGCACCCGGCGCAGCGGGGCGTCCCGCAGGCCCGCGGCCCGGTGGCGGATTGCCGCCGCGTCCCGGTTCACCGATGGGCGGCCCGCGTCCGCTGCCGTCGCAGCCCGTTCGCCCCTCCGTTCCGCCGCGGCCAGGCATGCCGGCGTATCGTCCGCCGATGCATCATCGGCCCGGCAGCCAGCGTCCCGG
Source organism: Acidobacteriota bacterium (assembly GCA_031404215.1). Classification (GTDB taxonomy): domain Bacteria; phylum Acidobacteriota; class Vicinamibacteria; order Vicinamibacterales; family 2-12-FULL-66-21; genus JALZOC01. The sequence continues at coordinate 9,225 of JANNHC010000246.1, read as the reverse complement.
GTCTCGCCGTGATACCGGACCCCGGGTGCAGGCTCCCGCTCCGATGCAGGCGCCGCCGCCGCCGGTCACGCGCACGATCACGCTCGCCGAGGGCATGACCGTCGCCGATCTCGCCACCAAACTCGACGTCAAGGCGAAGGATGTCCTCAAGAAGTTGATGGACCGGCGCCTGATCATGACGATCAACAGCACGCTCGACGACGACACCGCCGCGATGATCGCGCGCGAATTCGGCGCCGACGTGAAGATGCAGACCTTCGAAGAAGAAGAGATGCTGCAGGTCGAAGCGGAGGACATCGATCCGGCCGACCTCGTCACGCGTGCGCCCGTCGTCACCGTGATGGGCCACGTCGATCACGGCAAGACGACCCTGCTCGACGCGATCCGTTCCGCGCGTGTCGCCGAACGCGAGGCGGGCGGCATTACCCAGCACATCGGGGCATACGCCGTCACCGTCAACGATCGTAACGTGGTGTTCCTCGATACGCCCGGCCACGCGGCCTTTACCATGATGCGCGCCCGTGGCGCGCGCGTCACCGACGTCGTCATCCTCGTGGTGGCGGCCGACGACGGCGTGATGCCGCAGACGCGCGAGGCGATCGATCACGCCAGGGCCGCGGGGGTGCCGATCCTCGTCGCGATCAACAAGATCGACAAGGCGAACGCCAACCCCGAGCGCGTCAAGAAGGAGCTCTCGGATCTCGGACTGACGCCCGAGGCGTGGGGCGGGACGACCGTCATGGTGGAGGTGTCCGCCAAGAAGAAAGAAAACCTCGACCTGCTGCTCGAGATGATCCTGCTGGTCACGGAATTGGGTGAGCTCAAGGCCAATCCGAAGCGGAACGCCGCCGGCACCGTGCTCGAAGCCAAGCTCGACAAGGGCCGCGGGCCCGTGGCCACGATTCTGGTCCAGGACGGTACGCTGCGCATCGGCGACACGTTAATCGCGGGCACGATCGTCGGCAAGGTGCGCGCGCTCATCGACGATCGGGGCCGCCAGATCAAGACCGCGGGGCCGGCGACGCCCGTCGAAGTGCTCGGACTCGGCGGACTCCCGTCACCCGGTGATGCGTTCCAGGCGTTGACCGACGCCGCCAAGGCGCGCCAGATCGCGCTCTTCCGCCAGACGCAGGCGAAGGAGAAAGCGCTAGGCGGCAAGGGCAGCCGGCTGACACTGGAATCGCTGCAGCAGCAGATTGCCGAAGGCGGCATGAAGGAGCTGCCGATCATCATCAAGGCCGACGTCCAGGGCTCGGCCGAAGTGCTCGGCGATACGCTGACCAAGCTCACCGACGAGAAGGTCAAGGTGCGGATCATCCACAGCGGCGTGGGCGCGATCACCGAATCCGACGTCCTGCTCGCGTCCGCCTCGAACGCCATCGTCATCGGGTTCAACGTGCGGCCCGACCGGAACGCGTCCGATGTGGCCGACCGGGAGAAGGTGGACGTCCGGCTGCACTCGATCATCTACAACGTCGTCGACGAGATGAAGAAGGCGATGACCGGGCTGCTCGAACCGACGTTCAAGGAAGTGCGCATCGGCTCGGCCGAAGTGCGCGACACCTTCAAGACGCCCAAGTTCGGGACGATCGCGGGCTGCATGGTGCTCGACGGCCGCATAACGCGGGCCGGCGACACGCAGGCGCGGCTGCTGCGCGACAACGTGCTCGTCCACGAAGGCAAGATCGGGTCGCTCCGCCGCTTCAAGGACGATGTGTCCGAAGTGAAGTCGGGATTCGAGTGCGGCATCGGCTTCGACAAGTACAACGACATCAAGGTCGGCGACATCATCGAAGCCTTCGTCGTGGAGCGCGTCGCGACCCCGGTATAAGGGGCTCAAGGCTCAAGGCTCAAGGCTCAGGCGAGGCTTACGGAAGTCTCGAACCCGGCCTGAGCCCTGGGCCCTGAGCCCTGAGCCCTTTGTTATGCCTCAAGGCTCCAGAGCTTCCCGCGTCGGCGATCAAATCCGCGCGGAGCTTGCCGCGTTGCTCACCAGAGAGGTGCACGACCCCGGCATCGGGTTCCTGACGATCACCCACGTGAAGGTGTCGCCGGACCTGCAGCAGGCGCGCGTCTACTATACGACGCTCGGCGACGACAAGGCGCGCCGTGAGTCGGCGCGCGCGCTCGATCGGGCGACGCCGTTCCTCCGGCGCCAGGTCAGCCAGCGGCTCGGGCTGAAGCGCGCGCCAGAGCTCTCCTTCTTTTTCGACGAGGCGATCGAGAAAAGCGATCGCATCGAGCGAATCCTGCACGAGCTGAACACCGAACGGGCCGACCGGGCAGACACCGGCGAGACGCCCGGCAACGACACGACCCGGCCGCGCGACGATGATCAATGAACCGCTAGAGACTGCGGCCGGGCCCGCGGCCGTTCGCCACATCCGCGAAGAAATCATGCGCCGTCAGAGGTTCCTGCTGACGTCACACGCCCGGCCGGACGGGGATTCCATCGGCTCCCAGCTCGCGATGGCGTTCGCGCTCACCGCCCTCGGCAAGGACGTGCGCATCGTCAACGCGGATCCGTCGCCGGAACACTACCAGGACTTTCCAGGCATGGATCGGATTGAGATCGCGGACCGCGTGTCGGCCGCCGCTGTCGATGCGGTCATCGTGATGGAGTGCAGCGACCTCACCCGCACCGGCGTCGCCGGGCTCGAAGGGGCGTTCCTGATTAACATCGATCACCATGCCGGCAACCGGATGTACGGCGCCGTCAACTGGCACGACGAGTCGGCCGCCGCCTGCGGTGAGATGGTGTTCGACCTGATTCGAGAGCTGGACGTGCCCCTCACGCCCGAGATCGCGACGCACATCTACCTCGCGATCCTGACGGACACGGGCTCGTTCCATCACTCGAACATCACGCCGCGCACGTTCGACATCTGCCGGCAGGCGGTGGAGGCGGGCGTCAATCCCGCCGCGATGGCGCGCCGCGTCTTCGACAGCAACAGCTTCGGCAAGCTGAAGCTGATTGGCGCGCTCCTCGATACCATGCAGCTTGCGGACGAAGGACGCCTCGCGATCCTGTATATGGACGACGCCATGCTCGAGGCGTGCCACTGCACGAACAACGATACCGAGGGGCTGATCAACCTGCCGCTGACCGCGCGCGAGATCCAGGCCGTGGTGTTTTTCAAGGCGACGCCCGACGGCGACATTCGCGTGAGCATGCGATCGAAGTACGACGTGGACGTGCGCCGCGTCGCCGGCTCGTTCGGCGGCGGCGGGCACAAGAACGCGGCCGGGTTCACCGTCAAGGGATCGCTCGCCGAGGTCCGCCCGCGGATCGTCGGATTGCTGGTCGATGCCATCGCCCACGGGTTGCAGAGCCGCCCGTAAGAGCGGCCGGCAGGGCTCGACACACGTGGCCAGTCGCCAGATGGACGACGGAATTTGGAACACTCAACCGGAAACTCACACCGGAAACTGACAATCGAAAACCGAAACATAGACGGCATCCTCGTCGTGGACAAGCCGGCGGGCCCGACGTCGCACGATGTCGTGGCGCGTGTGCGGCGCGCGCTGGGCACGCGGCGAATCGGGCACACTGGCACACTCGACCCCCTCGCCACCGGCGTCCTGCCGCTCGTCATCGGCCGCGCGACCCGCCTGGCCTCGCTCCTGAGCGGGGCGGACAAGGAGTACGACGCGGGCGTGCGCCTCGGTGAGGCAACCGCGACCTACGACGCCGCGGAGCGCATCGGGCCGCCGCCGGAACCGCCGCCGGGAATCGGCTTCACGCACGTCGATCGTGCGCTCGATCCGTTTCGAGGCGCCTTCGAGCAGACGCCTCCCTCGTACTCGGCCAAGAAGATTGCCGGGGTTGCCTCCTACAGGCTGGCGCGCCTGGGCAAGGCCGTAGAGCCGCGGGCCGTGACGGTGCGGGTCGCCCGCCTCAGCCTCGAATCGTACGAGCGGGGACTTGCGCGGCTGCGCGTCCGTGCCTCGGCCGGGTTCTACGTGCGGTCCCTCGCGCATGATTTGGGAACGGCCCTGGGGTGCGGAGCCTACCTCGAAACGCTCCGCAGGATTCGGTCCGGAGCATTCGGCGAGGACACGGCCGTGCCGCTTGCCGCCATCGAGGACGCAGGAGCCGGCGCGGGGCGGTGGATGGTCCCGCTTGCGCGGGTTCTACCGGACATTCCAGCCGTGATCCTGACCGAGCGCGGCGCACGCCGCGCCGTGCATGGAAACGAGCTCGCGGGCGAGGACTTCACGGGCCAGCCCGCGGCGTCAGGTGAGGGGGAAGGCGGGGTGAACCCCCCTCGCTGGCGCCTGTTTGACGGCGCCGGGATGCTCCTCGGGATCGCGGAATCGCGTCCCGGCGGGGTTTTGCATCCGGTCATAGTTCTGGTGTAAAATGTTGAGTCGTTTGGAATTGTAAATTCTCGTCAGTGAGAGTAACGGCGGTCTGGTGCGGAGGCGTGTGCGCTTCCGACTTGTCTGGGCCGTGCGTGGAGGAAAGCCGTGGCGTTTACGAAAGATCGCAAGACAGAGGTCATCGGAACCTACAAGACTCATACGTCCGACACCGGATCCCCCGAGGTGCAGGTGGCGCTGCTCAGCGAGCGCATCAATTACCTCACCGAGCATTTCAAGACCCACGCGAAGGATCACCACTCGCGCCGCGGCCTTCTCAAGCTGGTCGGTCAGCGCAGAAGCCTGCTCGACTACCTGAAGCGGAAGGACACGGACCGTTACGCCGAGTTGATCAAACGTCTGGGCATCCGCAAGTAGGCCTGAGGGCTCAGGATGAGGGTTCTTCGGCTCGTACTGCCTGAGGCCTGAGCCTCGAGCCCTGAGGCATTCCAAGACAGAAAGACAGACATGTACACACGCGAAATTTCAGTGGGCCGGCAGACGATCTCCATCGAGACCGGCCGCCTTGCCAAACAAGCCGACGGGTCCGTCGTCGTCCGCTTGGGCGACACGATGGTCCTCGTGACCGCCTGCGCGGACGCCAACCCGCGCGAAGGCGTCGACTTCCTGCCGCTCACCTGCGATTACAAGGAAAACACCTACGCGTCCGGGCGAATCCCCGGCGGGTTCTTCAAGCGCGAAGGCAAGCCGCCCGAAAAGGAAGTGCTGACGAGCCGGCTGATCGATCGCCCGATCCGGCCGCTGTTCCCAGCGGGCTGGCGCAACGAGTCGCAGATCATCGCGCTCGTCATCTCCGCCGACACGGAGAACGACTCGGACGTGCTCGCGATTACCGGCGCGTCGGCGGCGCTCGCGCTGTCGAGCATCCCGCAGGCTCGGACGCTCGCCGGGGTGCGCGTCGGCTTCGCGGACGGCGATTTCGTGATCAACCCGACGTTCGACCAGCGCAAGCGCAGCACGCTCGACCTCGTCGTCGCCGGCAGCAAGGACGGTATCGTGATGGTCGAGGCGGGCGCGAAGGAAGTGCCTGAAGAGCAGATGGTGCAGGCGCTCGAGCGCGCGCACGCGGCCATCAAGGAGATCGTCGCCGGGATCGACGCGCTGGCGGCGCAGGCCGGGAAGACCAAGCGGCCGGCGCCCGTGAAGAAGGAATTCTCGAAGGCCCTCGTCGCGGAAGTCGAGGGGAAGGTCCTCGGACCGCTCTCCGCAGCGATGCGGATCAAGGACAAGCTCGAGAACTACGCGACGGTCGACAAGGTCGTGAGCGAGTTCGTCGCAGGCCTGTCCGACGACGACGCCGAGCGGAAGGCCGAGTCGAAGTCGATTGCCAAGGGGCTGAAAGAGAAGATCCTCCGCGACGAGATCCTGGAGCGCGGCCAGCGGCTTGACGGCCGGAAGTTCGACGAGATCCGCAAGATCACGATCGAAGTCGGCGTCCTCCCCCGCACGCACGGCTCCTGCCTGTTCACGCGCGGCGAGACCCAGGCGCTCGTCACCGCCACGCTCGGCACCGCGGACGACCAGCAGAAGGTGGAGACGGTCGACGGCGAAACGTGGAAGCGCTTCATGCTGCACTACAACTTCCCGCCGTTCTCGGTCGGTGAAGTGAAGTTCATGCGCGGACCCGGGCGTCGCGAGATCGGCCACGGCGCGCTCGCCGAACGCTCGCTCCAACCCATGATGCCGGCCGAGGAAAGCTTTCCCTACACCGTGCGGGTCGTCTCCGAGATCCTCGAATCGAACGGGTCCTCATCGATGGCATCGGTATGCGGCGGATCGCTGGCCATGATGGACGCCGGCGTGCCGCTGAAGGCGCCGGTCGCGGGGGTCGCGATGGGCCTCGTGATGAACGAGGAGACCGGCAAGTACGCGATCCTGTCGGACATCGCGGGGGCCGAGGACCACTACGGCGACATGGACTTCAAGGTCACCGGCACAGCCGCGGGCATCACGGCGCTGCAGATGGACATCAAGGTCGCGGGCATCACGACCGAGATCATGACCAAGGCGCTCGAACAGGCGCGCCGGGGCCGCATGCACATCCTCGGCAGGATGCAGGAGACACTGGCGGCGTCGCGCTCGGACGTCTCGACGCACGCGCCGCGCATCATCACGATCCGGATCCCCGTCGACAAGATCCGCGACGTCATCGGACCCGGCGGCAAGATGATCCGCAGCATCATCGAGCGGACCGGCGTGAAGATCGACGTCGAGGACAACGGCACGGTCAACGTGGCGTCCGCAGACGAGGCGTCCGCGGCCAAGGCGATCGCCATCATTCAGGAACTGACTGCCACCCCGGAGCTCAACAAATCCTACATGGGCAAGGTTCAGCGGATTACCGATTTCGGCGCATTCGTCGAGATCATGCCCGGGCTCGACGGCCTCTTGCACGTGTCCGAAATCGCGCACCACCGCGTCAAGGACGTGCGCGACGAGCTGAAAGAAGGGGATCAGGTCATGGTCAAGGTGATCAACATCGATCCCTCCGGCAAAATCCGGCTCAGCCGCAAGGTGCTGCTCTCTCCCGAAGAGGGACAGGCCAAGGCTGGTGAAAAGGCCGAACGCCGATAGCCCGGGTACCGGGGGCGGGCGAACCAAACCGCCCCTCCCCGCGTCTTATCGGTACCTCGACTTTCGCTGTCACTTCGGCCGGCGTCAGGCCAGGGGACTGGCGGAACGTGCCGGCGCCCGGCCGGGTTGAGGCCCGGCAGTCTTGGGGGGCCATGAACTTGCGGCACAAAGCCATCGTCGCATCTGCGTGCACCGCCGCCCTGCTTCTCGCAGCAGCGCCGTTTCTCCGGACGTCCGCAATCCGCGCCCAGGGGAGTGCCAGAGAGTTCACGATCACCGGGGACCACTTCGCGTTCGCCCCGCTCCGCCTCGAAGTCCAGAAGGACGACCTGGTGAAGATCACCTTCACCGCGCGTGATCTCGCGCACAGCTTCACGATCGATCAGTACCGCATCGCCAAGCGCGCGGCGGCGGGTCAGACCGTCGTGTTCGAATTCCGGGCCGACCAGGTCGGCACTCACCGCTTCTACTGCAATCTCACGCAGGACGATCGTTGCCGCCGGATGGAAGGCGAACTCATTGTTCGCTAATCCTGGCGGTTCGCCGAGCCCATCCCGCCATCTGCCTGTACCGCGGCATCGGCCCTAGCAGCACGTCCGACTCCGCCCCTCACGGCCGGGTCCTGCCGGCCTTGCGGAGCGCCTCGAGCGCGGCCGCCATGGACGACACTCTGGCCGGCTCACGAACCGCGAGATTCTGCGTCTCGCCCGGATCCGTCTCCAGATCGTAAAGCTGCGGCGAACTGTCGTTCCCGAGCTCTGTGTTGGTGTTCTTGTTGATCTTCTGCCGGTTGCTCGGCTCGATGTACTTCCATCGGCCCTGCCGCAGCGACAGTGCTCCGGCCTCTTCCACCAGTTCGGCGCGGCCAGTCGTCGTCTTCCCCAGCATCGTGGCCATCATGTCCAGGCTGTCGGGCGCGTCGATGGTGGCGAGCCTCTGCCCCGTCAGGCCGGCGAGCGAGGCCAGCAGATCCACCTGCGACAGCAACGCTCCGGACGTTCCTGGCGAGACGAGGCCCGGCCAGCGCACGATGAAAGGCACGCGGGTGCCTGCTTCGAAGTTGCTGTATTTTCCGCCGCGATACGGCCCACTCGGCTTATGGCTTCCCAGCTTCGCCACCGCCTCGTCTTTGTACCCATCGTCTATCACCGGGCCGTTGTCGCTCGTGAAGATGACGAGCGTGTTGCGCGCCAGGTTCAGGCGATCGAGCGTTCGCAGGATTTCGCCGACGGACCAATCCACCTGCGCGATCGCGTCACCCCGCGGCCCGAGGGTGGTGCTCCCGACGAAACGCGGATGCGGCACTCGCGGCACGTGCGGATCGTGTGTGGCAAAGTACAGGAAGAAGGGCGTGTCCTTGTGCCTCTCAATGAAGGAGACCGCCTTGCCGGTGAAGACGTCCGCCATATCCTCGTCCTTCCAGAGCGCCGCTCGTCCTCCCGCCATGTACCCAATCCGGCTGATTCCGTTCACGATCGTCTGATCGTGACCGTGGCTGGGATGCAGCTTCAACAGTTCAGGATGATCGCTGCCGGTCGCCGCGCCGCCGACCGGCTTACCGTAACTGACGACGATGGGATCGGCGGGATCGGCGCCGACGGTGCGGCGATTCTCGACATAGACCGTCGGTACGCGATCCCCGGTCGCCGCCATGATGAAGGAGAAGTCGAATCCGACGTCGTTCGGGCCTGGCGTGACATCGCCGTTCCAGTCGGGTCCGCCCTGCGGACCCAGACCCAGGTGCCACTTGCCCACGACGCCGGTCGAGTAGCCCGCCCGCTTCAGGATTGACGGCAGTGTCGTCCGTCCAGGCGCGATGATGAGGGCGGCGTTACCGGGAAGAATCCCCGTTCCGGGCTTGCGCCACCCGTATTCCCCGGTCAGCAGCGCATAGCGCGACGGGGTGCAGGTCGCCGCTGTGGCGTGCGCGTCCGTGAAACGCATTCCCTCCTTCGCCAACCGATCGATATTTGGTGTGCGGAGGGCACCCGCGCCGTACGCCGACACGTCGCCGTAACCGAGATCGTCGGTGTAGATCAACACGACGTTGGGGCGGCCCTGGGCCGTGGCCGACTGCGCCCAGGGCAGTGCGGCGGCCACGGCAAGCAGGATGCTCCAACGAATGCGGGCCCGGGTTCTGTGAACCTTCATGTGTTTCCTCCGGGTTCGGCCTCAGGAACGGCCGGACGCGCCAAGGCTATCCGCTCTGAGACCGCGCGCTACTGGAAACTCTGCGCGGCCTTGATCCGCTGTTCAATCGGCGGGTGG
>JANNHC010000245.1:0-5103 GCA_031404215.1 Acidobacteriota bacterium | reverse complement strand
ACCGGCGCGAGACAATTGGTCGTGCACGACGCGTTCGAGAGGATGTGGTGTTTCGCCGGGTCGTACTTCTCCTCATTCACGCCGAGCACGACCGTCAGGTCCGGTCCCTTGGCGGGCGCGGTGATGACGACTTTCTTCGCGCCGGCGGCGATGTGCTTCGCCGCGCCGTCGCGGGTCGTGAAGATGCCGGTCGATTCGAACACGACGTCCACGCCGAGCGATTTCCACGGAAGCTGCCCCGGGTCCTTCATCGACAGGACCTGGAACTCATCCCGGCCGACCGTGATCTTGTCGCCGCTCGCGGCGATGTCGGCCTTCAGGTTCCCGAGGATGGAATCGTATTTCAGCAGGTGGGCCAGCGTGTCGGCGTTGGTCAAATCATTGACCGCGACGATGTCGATGCTGCTGTCGTCCATGGCAGCGCGCATGATGTTGCGGCCGATGCGACCGAATCCGTTAATCCCGACTTTGATGGCCATCTCTCGTCCCCTCCGGCTCCGGGTGAAATACATGATTCTAATGAACGGCTTGCATGCCGGTCAAACGACGGACTACAGTGATTCGATCCCCGTATGTATTGGCTCTACAGCGTGATCATCGTGGCGTTCTTCGCCGTGATGTCCCCGTCCCTGATCTACCAGGCGGTCCGGTACCGCAAGTACATCGGCAGCCTGTCGCAGCGTCTCGGCTACCTGCCGATCTCGTTCAACCTGGACGCCGACGAATCGATCTGGATTCACGCGGTGTCGGTCGGCGAGGTGCTCACGGCACGCGCTCTGCTGCCAGAGCTGCGAGCACGTTATCCCAAGCTCCGGCTGTTCCTCTCGACGACCACGCTGACCGGACAGCAGATCGCCCGCAACAACCTTCAGTACGTGGACGAGGTCTTTTACTTTCCTTTCGATCTCTCCTTCATCGTGAACCGCACGCTCGAGCTGGTGAAGCCCCGGCTGTTCATCATGATGGAAACCGAGATCTGGCCGAACCTGCTCCGCGCCTGCGACCGCTCCGGGGTGAAGACCATGCTCGTGAACGGGCGCATCTCGTCGCGCTCGTATCCCCGGTACCGGCTCGCGCGCCCCTTTTTCCGGCGTGTCCTTCGCCACGTCGATCGCTTCTGCATGCAGAGCGACGAGTCCGCCCGTCGCGTCGCCGACATCGGCGCCGATCGAGACCGTATCATGGTCACCGGCTCCCTCAAGTTCGATTCGCTCGAGATCCCAGGCAGCTCGCCGGCCGATCGCGGCCGCAACCGTGTGCTCCGCTACTTCCGCCTCGCGCCGGATCGTCCGGTCGTGATCGCCGCCAGCACGCTCAAAGGCGAAGAAGAGGCGGTCCTTGACGCGTTCCAGCGCATCCGCGCGACCATGACGAACGCGCTCCTCATCATTGCCCCGCGCAAACCCGAGCGGTTCGACGACGTGGAGCGCCTGGCGCGCCGCGCGGGCTGGAACGTCGCGCGACGGACCGAGCTGCGCGTGGACGCCGAACCACGCCACGACGTCGTCGTCCTCGACACGATTGGCGAGCTCGCGCAGCTGTACCAGGTGGCGACAGCGGTGTTCGTCGGCGGCAGCCTCGTGGACAGCGGAGGGCACAACATCCTCGAGCCGGCCGTGTTCGGGAAGCCAATCATATTTGGTCCGTACATGCAGAACTTCGCGGAAATCGCGCGCACGTTCCTCGACAACGACGCGGCGATTCAGGTCAGGAGCGCCCGGGAGCTGGAGTCCGTGCTGTCCGGGTTGCTGGGCGACCCGGTGCGCCGCGCCCGCCTCGGCGCCGCCGCCCGGGCCCTCGTCGAAGCCAACCGCGGCGCCCGCACGAAAACCCTGGCCGCCATCGCGCAACTGTTCCCGCCGGACAATCCGGCCAATGTCGTGCGGCCTTTTAGGCGCGTATGACAAGGATACCGGGTACCGGTACCCTTTCATGATCAGTGACTTTTACGCTGCGATCGTGCGTCGGAGGCGCGAACGGTACGCGCGGCGGCCTGACCTGCGGATGCGATTGCGGCGTCCCGTGATCAGTGTGGGCAACCTTGCCGTCGGCGGTCGCGGGAAAACGCCGATCGTGGCGGCGATCGCGCGGGAGTTGCTCGCGATGGGTGAGCGGCCCGCGATCCTGACGCGCGGCTACGCGCGCACGCGCAGCCAGGACGGCGTCGTCGTGGTCCGCGATCCCGACGGCATCCGCGCCGATCTTCCACGGTCCGGCGACGAGCCGCTGATGCTGGCGCGGGCCCTGCCCGGCGTGTCCGTCCTGGTGTCTTCGGACCGTTATCTCGCCGGCCGGATCGCCGAGCACCAGTTCGCCGCGTCGGTGCACATCCTGGACGACGGGTTTCAGCATCTGCAGCTCGAACGCGATGTGGATATCGTGCTCGTCGGCCGTGACGACGTCGCGCGTCCGGTGACGTTTCCGGGCGGCCGGCTGCGCGAGCCGCTCGATGTTCTCGTGGTCGCGGACGCCATCCTCGCGGCCGACGACGACGTGGTCGTCGACGCGGGCGGGTCGGAGTCTCCTGTCTTCCGGACGAGACGCGTGCTCGTCACACACAGTGCCGACGAGCCCGCGCTGGCGCTGGCCGGCGTGGCGTCCCCGTCGCGGTTCTTCGACGACCTGCGCGCGCTCGGGTGCCGGCTGGTGCGCACGCTCGCGTTTCGCGATCATCATCCGTACTCCGTTCGCGACCTGCAGAGAATTGTCGCGGAGGCCAGATCGGCCGGAGCGCGCGTGGTCCTCACCACTGAAAAGGACTACGTCCGCCTGTTGCCGCACAGGCCGTTTGCCATGCCGATCGAGTGCGTGCCCCTTACAATGGAGCCCGACCCGCTCCCCGAGTTCCGGCAATGGCTTGCCGGCTCGCTTCGCGCGGCGCGCGACATTGTTGCCTGATCAGTCATCGCTCCAGAGGACGACGCCGGCGATTCCACGTCCGTCGATACGGCACCGGCTCGAGTACCTGGCCGTGGTCGCCGTCGTCGCGGTGGTCCGCCTGTTGCCGATGCGGGCGGTGCTGGCGGCCGGGACCCTCCTCGGCCGCGCGTTCCATGCATTCGATCGCGGCCACCGCCGCCTGGCGATGAAGAACCTCCACGCCGCGTTTCCGGTGCGATCCGAGGACGAGTGCCGCGCCATCTCGCGCGAGATGTTTTCGCACTTCGGCCGGCTGCTCGTCGTGCTGCTGAAGTTCAGCACCATGCGCCCAGACGAGATGCTCGCGTGCGTGGAATTCGAAGGCGACGAGCGGGTCGTTCATGCGCACGCGCGAAACCGTGGCGTGCTGCTCTTCACCGGGCACTTCGGCTTCTGGGAAATCAACGCGCTGGTCCACGCGTTGGCGATCAAGCCGATGGCCGTGCTGGCGCGGCCGCTCGACAACCCGTTGCTGCACCACTTGCTCGAGTCGGTCCGGACCGCCACCGGCAATTCCGTCTTCTACCGGCGCGGCGCGATTCGCCGAGTGCTGCGCGCGCTCGAAGCCAACCAGGCGGTCGCGTTTCTCATCGATCAGCATATGCAGCCATCCGATGCCGTGTACGTGGAGTTCTTCAATCGTCCGGCGGCCACGACATCGGCGCTCGCCGCGCTGGCGATCCGAACCGGCGCGCCCGTCGTACCTGTCTTCGCGCTGCCGCTCCCGGGCGGCCGTTTCCGCATGGTGTACGAGCACGCCGTCGAACCGCCGCGGGCCGACGACGAACACGCCATCCGCGAATTCACCCAGCGCTGCACGGACGTGCTCGAGATGTACGTGCGACGCTACCCGGAGTTGTGGCTGTGGATGCACCGCCGCTGGCGCGACGTGCCGGGCGGCGACACCGTGAAAGGCATGTTCCCGGCCGCGACCAGCGACACGCTCGGCGCCGCGGACGAGGGCGCGGAAGAACCCAGTGGAACCCAGTAGAAGGCTGCCCCATTCCCTCGTTGTTCGCGCGCCGAACTGGCTCGGCGACGCGGTGATGGCGCTTCCGGCGCTGGCGGCACTGCGTGTGGCGTTGCCGGAAACCCGGATTGCCATCGCGGCGGTTGCCGGCGTGGCGCCGATCTTCGAAGAAGAGACGTCGGTGGCGCCCGACGCGGTTATGGCGATCCGGAATCGCCGCGAAGAGGCCGGCCTTCTTGCTGCGGGGACGTTCGACGCGGCGCTGCTGCTGACGAATTCATTTCGATCCGCCTGGATGGCGCGCCGTGCCGGCATCGCGGAGCGCTGGGGATTTGCCGCGAACATGCGGAGCGCCTTGTTGACGCGTGCGGTCCCGCGGCCGCGCGCGCGCGTCCATCAGTCCGCCTACTACGGCGCGCTGGTTCGGGGCCTCGGGTTCGACGTCGCCGACGGGGTCCCCCGCATCGGGATCCGCGAGGAGACGGCGCGTCGCGCCGACGCGCTGCTTGCGAGGCACGCCGTCACGCCGGCAACACGGCTGGTCGGATTCGCCCCGGGCGCGGCGTACGGACACGCCAAGCGCTGGCCGCCGTCGCGCGTCGCGCAGGTGATCGCGCGGGTGTCGATGGAGCAACGCGCAACCTCGGTATTGGTGGGCGCCGGGGACGACCGTGACGCAGGGCGTGAGATAGAATCAGCGCTGCCGAAGGGCGTGACCGTCCTGAACCTCATTGGACGGACGGATCTTGGTCAGCTCACCGGTGTGCTGGCGCGGTGTTCGGCGTTCGTGTCGAATGATTCGGGCGCGATGCACCTGGCGGCGGCAGCCGGCGTGCCGGTGACGGCGATCTTCGGACCGACCGACGAGCGGGTGACCGCGCCGCTTGGCAATCACGACGTGCTCGTCCATCAGGTCTTCTGCCGCCCCTGCATGCTGCGCGACTGTCCCATCGACCATCGGTGCATGCGGGGGATCACGGTTGACGCGGTGGTCAAGGCGGTGTCCGCGCGGCTCGAAACGGTCCGGAGGTAGATGGCGAAGCCTGCAGTGTTTCTCGATCGTGATGGCACCCTCCTCGAGGAAGCGGGATATCTCGATCGTCTCGAGCGGCTGGTGTTCTTTCCGTACAGCGTCGATGCCGTCCGCCTGCTCAACCGCGCAGGTCTGACGGTCGTCATCGTGACCAACCAGGCCGGCGTCGCCCGCGGCATCT
>JANNHC010000244.1:0-10261 GCA_031404215.1 Acidobacteriota bacterium | reverse complement strand
GCGGTATGGATCTTCATGTGCATTCCCGCAGCGGTCTTGTCCTGTCACATGGGTTCTTAGTCCTTCAGCCCCTTCAGGTCAGGCACCAGCCGCTCATCACTGTGCAGGAGCTCGTCCCAGGTGACGACCGAGCCTTTGTAGGCCGCGATCCGTCCGAGGATCGTCACGAGATTGCTGCGCACGCTACCGGCGACGGTCGGATTGCTGTAATCGGCGCGCTGGATGGCGTCGTGGAAGGCGGCGATGTTGTTCACCGCGCCCTGCTCGTAGATCGTCGGCGTCTCTCCGCCGCGGTAGAACTGCTTGCCGCGTATCAGCACCTGTCCGCCGTATTCGGTCTCGAGGACCCCTTCGGAGCCGAACATCCGGTTCCTGATGCCCTCAGGCCGCGTGCCCTGGCCTTTGAACTGGCGCGAGCTGAACGTGATCCCCACGTCGTCCGCGTATGTGAAGAGGATGCTGAAGGTGTCGTAGCAGGTGCCGACGTCGCGAAACTTGCGCCCCCCGGTGCCACAGGCGGAGATCGGGGCCTTCCCCATGATCCAGCTGGCGACGTCGAGCGTGTGGATGTTCTGCTCTGTGATGATGTCGCCCGAAAACTCCCGGGAAAGTCCCCACGCGCGCAGCCGGCTCTCGGCGTCGCTCGATCGGGCGTACTGGGCCTGCTCGCCAAACGGATCTTCGGCGTGATATATGGCTTCGCCAAACGCGAAGCGTCCGAGGGCACCGCCATGCACGCGGCGCAGCGCTTCGATGAAGAACTCGTTCGCCCTGGTCTGAAAGTCGACCAGGAAGCACAAGCGGCCGGTCGTCGCTTTCGCCGCGCTTTCTTCGATCGTCCTGCAACCCGGCACGTCCACGGCAACCGGTTTGGCGAGATAGACGTGCTTGCCCGCGGCGACGGCGTCGGCCGCGTGGATCGGGTGGAAGAACGGCGGGCTCTCGATTGCGACGGCGTCTACCTTCTGCTCGAGCAGCCGGCGATACCCTGAGAGTCCGGTGAAGCGACGCGACGATGGAACGCCGATCTTGCCGCCGAGGTTGTCAACGCGATCCTGGAAGTAGTCCGCGGCAGCGACGATGTTGTAGCCGCCATGCTTCTGGAACAGGTTGGCGATCCATGTGCCGCGGCCACCGCAGCCGATGATTCCGAGGTCGACTGTGGCGCTCGCGCCACTTCCGCGCGCGAGACCGGGCTCGAGGACGGAGAACGCCACGGCGGCGCCTCCTGCATTCTTCAGAAAGCGGCGCCGCGAGACGTTCTTCATGGTCATCCCTTCATGCCGTGGCGAGCCGCGTCCGCCTGAAGAACAAGCCGTGCAGGATGCGGTCGAGTCCCGCGAACAGGCCGCTGCGCGTCAGGAAAATGACGGCGAGCGCGCAGAGTTCCACCAGGTTCTTGTTCACGATCAGGTAGCTGCCCTCGGTCGGGATCGAGTAGAAGTAGCCAACGAACGGCGGGTTGCACAGATAGAACAGCAGGATGAAGCCGATGCCCGCGATGGCCGCGAGCCGCGTGAACAGGCCGAGCATCAGCAGCACGCCGACAATCGTCAGCCCGTACATGGTGATCAGGTTGGTATTGTCGAGCATCTGCGGATTACTCGCGATCCACTTGAAGAACGCCGCGAAAGGGCCGCGCGACGCCCTCATGTACCCCGCCGCCGACCACGAGGACGACGTCAGTTTTGCGATGCCCTCGTAGAGGAAGTGCCAGCCGACGATGACCCGCAATACCGTGATCGCGATCATTGCCGATCGCGACAGCTTCGCTTCTTCCATGTCCGCGCTCCCCGCTATACCTTGAAGTCCTCGGGCTTGAACGCCAGCCGGGACTTCGCCTCGATCGCTTCGTTGACTTTCAGCACGGCCACCGCGGTCTGGTACGCTTCCTCGGCCGGGCAATTGAGCTTCGCCGTGCCGCGAACGGCATCGAAGAAGTTCTGCAGGTGCGGCTGGTGATACGGATCGCGCAGGGTCACCGGCACCGTGTGCTGATCGGGCGCGGCCGACTCGCGCACGTCGGCAATCGCGCCGGAGTCGCTCTTCGCCTTGGCCTCCTGCTCCTTGGGTGCGCTCACGTAACCCTTCTGGATCCACTCGTCCCAGGCGGGAGCGTTCGGGTCGCGATACAGTTGCCCCGCGAAGTTCACCTCCGACTCCGAGATGAGCAGCGTGCCCTGGTCGCCCATGAAATTCTCGAAGTACCCCTGGCTCCCGTTCGTCGTCTGCGTGGAGTAGTACCCCTTGGCAGGACCGAGCGGCGTGTCGTAGTCGTAGACCGCCATCACGGTGTCGTACCACTCGTGCGTCTTCGGGTCGTAATAGAGGTTGCCGCCGCTCGCCATCACGTGCGAGGGGTTCGTGCCGAGGAACCAGCTGTAGATGTCGATCTGATGCGACCCGAGATCGACGATGGGCCCGCCCCCCTTGCCCTTGTACCAGCGCCAGTTGCGGAACTGGTGCATGTCTTTGAAGCCGTACTGCTTCAGGCGGGCCTCCGGGATGACATAGCGATCCGGAGCCCCGAGGTCGGGCGTCACCCCGCGGTTCCATTGCCCGTAGACGGTCACGATGCGGCCGAGCATCTTCGCGTCCTGCAGGATCTTGTTGTAGCAGTGCAGGTAGCGGGGATTGGAGCGGCGCTGGTGGCCGACTTGAAGAAGCTTGCCAGTCTCGCGCTGGGCGGCCACGATGCTGCGCGCGCCCTCGAGCGTGTTCGACATTTCTTTCTCGCAGTACACGTGCTTGCCAGCCTTGAGGCAGTCGATCGCGTGCTGTGCATGCCAGAAGTCGGGGGTCGCGATGATCACCGCGTCGAGATCCTTCTCCTTGTCGAGCATCTCGCGATAATCCTCGTAGCCGTTCACCTCGTGCTTGAACCGCTTGAGGCTGTTGACGACGCGCTTCTGGTTGTATTCGGTCCACACGTCGCAGACGGCGCGGAAGCGGAGGCCGGGGATCCGGAGCATGGCGTCGGTGAGCACCTGGCCCTGCGCGCCGGCGCCGAGGAGGGCGATGTTGATCTCCTGCAGATCGGCAGGCGCCTGGGCCGCGGCGGCGATCTCCTCGACTCGTGCCTGCTGGAACGCGCGCTGCGTCTGCCACGCGTAAGCGAAGAGGCCCAGCGCCGGGACTGTCGATAGTCCCTTCAGGACTTCGCGGCGATCCAGTTTTCTCGGTTCGCCCGAGGCGGCCTGCGCCGCTTTACGTTTCTCGTCGTCGCCAGCCATGGCTCGTCTCCGTCATGCGGTCAGCGCCAGGCACTCGCTCGTCACCCGGGACCGGCGGCGCCAGCGGTTGCCCAGCGGGATGTTGGTGAACGTGATCGGAGTATATCAGCCGAAGTGAAGGAGTTGCGTGTCTTCGAGGATCCAGGCCTCGACGCCCGGGCTGCTCCGGCACAGTGCCTCGACTTGATCGCGGCGCAGCAACATGCACGCGGTCGTCAACGCATCGGTCACCGCGGCGGCTGCAGCGCGATGCTGCTGATCGGACCCGGAGTCTGGTGCAGACTCGCGCGGGCGGGGCACCGAGACCCATGCTGCAAGCCGTCCGCGTGCAGGCTGACCGGTGCGCGGGTCCACGATGTGATCGCCTTTACGCAACCCGGAAGCGCCGAGAGCCGTCTGGCGCACCGAGAGGCGTGCGAGCACGCGGGAGGGGGCACTCGGGTCACTCAACGTCAGCGGCCAGCCGTCATGCCCGGGCGGCGGCTCGAGGGCGAGGACCGAACTGAACCCGCCGTGCACGAGCGCGGCGTGTAGTCCCCACTCTTCGAGCAGTTCCGCCATCACGTCGACGGCGTACCCTTTACCGATCCCGCCAAGATCGACCTCCACACCGCGTGTTGTGGCATGGACGACCGATTCGTCGGCGTCGAGCTCGAGTGAAGGCAACCCCGTCCCGATCGACACGTCGAACGCGCCGTCCGTCAGATCGAACATGTGCCTCGCGATCACGAGGCACTCCAGCGTCGACGCAGCGACGCGCGTGCTCTCGCCCGCGTCGAGGTGATTGATCCGGGTGATGTCGCTGTTTGGCAGGAATCGACTCAGCTCGCGCTCGAGGCGATCCACGAGGTCGAAGGTTGCCTGCGCCGCCTGTGCGGCGTACTGGCGATCGGCGTGCACCGCGTAGACCTCGTACACGGTTGCCATCGCTTCGTGCGAGAAACGGCGCACGTCGCGGAGATCGCGCGGCTGCTCGATGCCAACGCCGCCGTCGATCTCCGCGCCGCCGCCAGGCATGAACGGAATCAGCCGGCTACGTCGTCAACGACCAGCCCGTGCGATAGCTGTGCTGAACGTACTGATTCGCCTCGAGCACGTTCGTGACCTTCATGTTCGGCCCATCCCACATGAGCCGAGTGCCGGGGAAGCGCAGCGCCACGTTTCCGAGCAGCACCGCTTCGGTGAACGGACCGGCATAGTCGAAGTTTGAAACCGCCTGCCCCTTCTGCCGAATCGCGTCCAGCCAGTTCTTTTCGTGTCCATCGCGCCCGAGGAGAACGCGAGGCAGGGTCTTCGCCGGCCGCTGCGTGAACGCGGTCATCGCCGATTCGGGGATGAGCCGCGGGCTTTCGGAGTACGTCTCGCACCACATCTTGCCTTTGTCTCCGACGAAGATCGTCCCCGACTCCGGCATCTTCCGCTCCGGTTCGAGGTCTTCGGGACGCTCCGGCAGGAGACCGCCGTCGTACCAGTTCAGCTTGACCGGCGGCATGTTGCCGCGCGCGGGGAACGCCAGGTGAATAACGGACGACGGCGGATAGCTGTCGTTGTACGGGATGCGCTTGCCGAAACCGCGCTCGCCGGGCGCCGGCGGCACGAAGTTATAGGCTAGCGTCGCGATCACGCTCGTCGGCGCACCGAGCTTCAACACGGTGTACGACGCGTCCATCACGTGGCACGCCATATCGCCCATCGCACCGGCGCCGAAGTCCTGCCACGCGCGCCAGCCGAACGGGTGATAGGTCCCGTGGAAGGGGCGCATCGGCGACGGGCCGATCCACAGATCCCAGTCCAACCCTGCCGGCACGGCCTGGGTCTCGGTCGGCCGCGGCATGCCCTGCGGCCAGATCGGCCGGTTCGTCCAGCAGTGCACCTCGCGCACCTGGCCAATCGCCCCGGCTTCGAACCATTCCTGCATCAGGCGCAGCCCCTCTTCGGAGTGGCCCTGATTGCCCATCTGGGTCACGACCTTGTACTTGCGCGCCGCTTCGGTCAGCAGCCGTGCTTCGCTGATGGTGCGCGTCAGCGGCTTCTGGACGTACACGTGCTTGCCGAGTTGCATCGCCGCCAACGCGATAATGGCGTGGTTGTGATCGGGCGTAGCGACGATCACCGCGTCGATGTCCTTCTGCTTGTCGAACATCTGGCGGAAATCCTTGTAGTGCACCGCCTTCGGGAACTTCTCGGGAATGCCGCGCCTCGCCATCGCCGCCTCGGCCGCCTCACTCGCGTCGCAGTCGCACAACGCGACGATGTTGTCGGTCCGCGACACGTTCAACAGGTTGTTCGTGCCCATGCCGTGCTTGAAGCCGACGACGGCGACGTTAACGGTGTCGCTCGGCGCCTGGAACCCGGCGCCAAGCACGTGGCGCGGTACGATTGTGACCCCGGCGGCCGCAGCGGCCGTCCCCATGAACTTGCGGCGCGACACGCCGCTGGGTGGTTTTTCGTTGCTCATCGTCTGCTCTCCTAGTGGGTGGGCCTGCGTGTCCATTGAATCATGCCGTCACGGTGTGTAGAAGGCCGACGTGACGGCGCCTCCCGGTGCCCGGTGGGCGACCCGCTCACGCCAAATGTATCCGAGATCGACCATCGCGCGCACAAAGTCGTACCAGCGCAGCTTCGAGCCTGGCTTGTCGTGCCAGGCGGGCAACACCAGTTCGTAGAGGCGGTTACGCCGGGAAGGCTCGCCCGGGTCGGCCGGCAGCCGCAGGTACCGTGCGATCAGTTCGACATCGAAAATCCACCGGCTGCGGAACGGCGTGGCAAACAGCGTGGCCGTCGCGGCGTTTGCGCGGAGCATCTTTGCGCCACACTGCGTGTCGTACACAGGAAGATCGAGCGCGAGGGACACCGCCGTGGCGAACACCCGGCCGAGATAGTGGCGCGACGCCTTGCGCTTCACGTCGCGCCCCATCAGAAGCACCCGCGAGCCGAGAATGAACTCGACCTGTGGACGGGTGTGCAGCACGGCCAGGAAATCATCGACGGTGCGGAGCGGCGTCGACAGGTCGGCGTCGAAGAACCCCACCACCGAGGCATGCTGGGCGATCGCCGCGAGTATGCCGGCACGCACGGCTTCTGCCTTCCCTCGGTTGGAGACATGTCGGAGCGTCGTCACGCCGCCCGGTGCCGCTGCGCGCATTCGCTCGAGTACCTCCCCGGTCCCGTCAACGCTGCCATCGTCCACGAACACGAACTGCACGGCCGGGTGCGTCGTCAGGAAATCGAGGAATGCCTTCGGGTCGAGGCGGGCCGCCTCGTTATAGCAGGGCACCACCAGCGCGAGGTCGGGGGGCGTCATTGCGCCATCGCGAGAAAACGGTCCCACAACCCGCGTTCGATGTAAAGCGCCAGGAGCACGTCGGGCCTGACGCCGAAGAACTCCGACACGTATCGCTCGCCGAGCGCGTCGTCGAGAACGGGCGTGTGTTCAATGGAGCTGACGATGACGGGCGCCTCAAGCGCCAGCGTGTCGCCGGGCGCCGTCCAGTAGCCGACGTTCGGCATGGTCCGGAGATACCACGGGAGCGGCCACTGTTCGTGCGGCGGTGCAATCACCGAGACCTGCATGCGCGCCCCGTCGGCGTGAAGCGCCGAGAGATCCCGGATGCGCGCCGCCATGCGAACGGCGTCCGGGACGCTTTGGGCGTAGACGTAGGGATTGCGCGGATCGGCAGCGTAGGTGACCGCTCCGCGCCACGCCTGCCATCCGAGCTGGAAAGATGCCAGCGCGAGGGTTCCTGCAAGTGCGCTGCGCATCGCGCGTGACCGCGTCATGTTCACGAGCGACGCGAACCCCACGCCGGCGAGCGCGATCGCCACGACGTAGAACGGCAGCACGTTCCACGGCGTCTTGTACGGAATCGTAGAGAAGATCGCTCCCGCGATGGCGACATCGCATGTGAGGTAGCGGGCCCAGAAGGCGCCTTCGAGTTGCGAACGATCACGCGCGCCCCACGCGGTCGCTCCGCCGACGACCGCCAGCACGGCTACGACACCCTCGCTCCACCTCAAGCCGCCAGACGACGTGTATGTGAGCAGGCGCAGGTAGTAATGCCACGGGTGCGCGTGGCTGACGGGATCGATCCCGCGGGACAGGTATGCGCCAGCGCCGCGGAACGGCTCGAGCATGGCTGACGGCGCCGCGAAAAAGGATGAATAGAACAGCGCCGCGACTGCTGCCGCGGCAGCGAGGCTCATGACAGCAGGCCCGCGCCAGCGGCCGTCGGTCAGCGCGTTGCGCGGCCGTCCTGATCCGAGCGACCACCATGCCCCCGCGCAGGCCACGATCGCGGCCGGCAGCACGATGGCCGACGTCTCCTTGGTTGCAACGGCAAGGCCCGCCGCGACACCAGCCAGTAACCACCACGCGCGGCCCCCACCCGTCGCGACGCGTCCGACGGCGATGACGAACGCGAGCGTGAAGCAGGCCAGCAGCGCCTCCTGAATGAACATCCGCGAGTAGAAGACCATCGCGGGGGAGAGCGCCATGAGGATCGCGGCGGCGGCGACCGCCGTCCGGCCGATTCCAGCCGAGACGAGCGGGAGCAGCAGGATCGTCGCCGCGCCGAACATCACGGGCACGCGCCGGAGCGTCACTTCATCGAGGGATGCGAGCGTGTGCTGTCCGCTCAGCCAGGCGGACGGAAGCGTCAGGTAGTAGAGGGTGGGGCCGTGATGATCGTGCCGATCGTAGCGGTACTCGCCGCGCTCGAGCAGGTCGCCGAACTTGACGGCCTGGTTCGCTTCGTCGTGGTGCATCGGGCGCACGTCGAGCCGGGCCACGCGCAGCGCGAGCGCGGCCGTCAGCGCGATCACGACGAGGGCACCGGCGCCGGCGCGCGTCATTTCGGCGAGCCGTAGACCTCGACTTCGACGTAGTGGTTCAGATCGTTCGTGGTATTGCCTTTCGAGGAGAGCCGCACGTAGCGGCCCTTCGCGCCCTTCGGGTCGAACAGCTTGCCCTCGGCGACCTCGATGTATTCCTTGTCCTTCCCCAGTCCGATCTTTGACGAGTTGTCGTGATCGTTGTTGAAGATCGTCGTCACGCCGCTCTTGAACGCCGGGTCGTCAGAGGTCTGGACGATCACGTCGCGGTAGACACGCGCCTGGCTGTGATAGTGCCACGTGAGGATCGCGGTCAGTGGGTGGGACGCTCCAAGATCGATCTGCACCCACTGCACCTCCGGCCCGAGCTCGATGAAGTACCCATCGGCGCCCGATTTCTCCCCATCGGTCACCATGTCGAGTTCGCCGATGACGGGGTTCATCTCGCTGGAGGTCACTTTCTTCTTCGCCGACAGCAGGACGGTGCCCTTCGGGACGTAGAACGGGCCGCGGGACTTCCCCGTCACCGTCTCGAGATTGGGGCTCTTCAAGTTCGTGGGCGTGCCGATGAACATCGGCTTGGGGAGCTTCAGCTTCAGCTCTTCCTTGCCGGGAGCGGGCTGTGCGCTGATGGTTACGAACGTCAGGAGAGCAAAGAGCGAGCTCGCGATGAAGCGCGTCGGCATTGAGGTCCTCAGGACATGAAACCGTATGGTGTAAGTCGGGTAGTGAGTGGGCGGACTTCCGGCCCACCACGATTGTACACGGGTGGCACCCTCAAGTCGTCCCAGTCTGGTCACCCCATCGATCTGATCCAACTTCCTGCGGACGCTCGACCACAGATCTCTCGAAGCCGGTGCCGCCGCCTCCACCGCCGTGGTAACGCCGCACGCGCTCGCAGCCTTCAGGGCATTGTGCCGTCGTCTGGCCGCTGCACTTACGATTTACATGCGGGCCTTAACGAAAGACCGCACGGCCATCACGATGTAGCCAAGCGTCAGCACGGCCATGATGGTCTGCGCGACGATGGCGGCGGGGCGGGCGGCGGTGCCGTCGAAGACGTCGCCGATTTGCAGTAGGCCGCGAATCGATCCAAGAAACCCCAGCAGCGCGACGACGACGGCGGCGTGCATCGCGTGCTTGCGCTTGCGCTCGTCGCGCGCAATCAGGCCCGCGAGGGCGATCACGAGACCGAAGGCGGCCGGAATGAGCGCGGTCAGGCTCACGGCGCCCGTCAGGAAATAGCCGGCAAGTCCAACGATGATGAGGGCGACGCCAAGCGCAATAGTGGTTGAAGGCATGCGGGAATCATAGCGCAGAGATGTCGAGCTCCGGCGATTCACGGCCTCGGCGTCGGTCAGGTGTTCCATCATTCCCCGATCCGGAACAGGTGAGTGCGGCTCCGTAGGTAGATGTCGCCGTCCACGATCACGGGCGACGCAATGAACGACTGATCCTTCAGCGTATTGGTCGCCAGCACCTCGAACGTATCGCCCATCTTGACGACGACGACGTCTTCGTCCTCGGTGGCCAGGTACAGCTTGCCGTCGGCGCCGACCGGAGACGCCTTGAAGTTGTAGGGCTTGGGCAACCGCACCTGCTGGTAAAGCGGCTTTCCGCTCGCCGCGTCGAAGACGCTCAACTGGCCGCTGTCGCTCACGACATACAGGCGCCCCTCGTGCAGCAGCGGCGACGGCGTGTAGGAGGCGCCGCGCGGCGTCGACCATGCAATCGCGTCGGTCCCGGTGAGATCCCCTTTGCGTCCGAGCCGGATGGCCATCAGCATCTTCACCGTATGGCCGCTCATCGCGAAGATGAGATCCTCGTGCTGCACCGGCTGCGGGATGGTGTTCTCGCCGAGGCCGCCGGCTCCCCACAGCGGCGCCCCCGTCTCGAAATCGTAGCCGCGCACTGTCAACCCGCTCACGATGATCTGACGCCGGCCGTCGTGCCGTGCCACGTACGGCGCGGCCCAGTTGTACGGCTCGGTGCGCTTCGTGCGCCAGATCTCCCGACCGGTGGCCGGATCGAGCATCACGAGGAAGCCGGTCTCGAGGTGATCGAAGTGCAGCAGCAGACGGTTGTCGTGCAGCGTCAGCGGCGTGCCTTCGCCAAACGCCATGTCCATCCGCATCTTCACGCCGAAGTCCTTCTGCCACAGCAGCGTGCCATCGAGGTCGTACGCATAGAGGCCGCGC
>JANNHC010000243.1:0-1911 GCA_031404215.1 Acidobacteriota bacterium | reverse complement strand
CCGGCCGCTCCCCGGCCGAGGGCGAGGCCGTGCTCGAGTGGATGGCGCGTAACCAGGACAAATGACGAGCCCGCTCTACATCGTCGCTCGCACCGTGCTGCTCGACGCCCTCGATGCCTTGGGCGAACAGCGGGATGCTGTGGTCCTCGTGGGCGCGCAAGCGATCTACCTGCACACGGGCGACGCCGACATCGCGGTACCCGCATTTACGACAGACGGCGACCTCGTGATCGAACCAGCCCGCCTGAAGGACGAACCGAGGCTGGCAGAGGCGATGGCTCGCGCGCACTTCCAGCCCGGACTACAACCTGGGAGTTGGGTCTCGACGCGCAACGTCGATTCGGTCCCGACGATCATCCCCGTAGACCTGCTCGTGCCGGAGGCGGTCGCTGGCCCCGGCCGGCGCGCGGCACGCCTCGGTGCGCATGGTGATCGAGCCGGACGCCGCGCTCGTGGTCTTGAGGGTGCGCTCGTCGACTACTCCCGCCGCGAACTGCGGGCTCTTGACTCAGCGGATCCGAGAGCCTCTGAGGTGTGGACGACGTATTCGTGCGGCCACGTGGCGGCGTCAACTCAAGCGCGCACGGGAATCGTCCGTGCTGGCGCAGTCATCAACCGCCTGTCACCCCTTGAGTGACAGTTCGAAATGAAGCCCTTCCGCCCGCTGAAGCTGCGCAATTACGTCGAACAAGTTGCGCGCCTGAGGGTTCCCCTTTGGACCGAGCATGCGCATCAGGCTCTTCGACGGCGTGTTCGTCATGTCGCTGAGTTCCGCAAAGCCCATGGTCGCATTGATGTAATCGCGGAGAATCGCTTTGCCCGTGTCGAGGTCGCCGGAGAGCAGACACTCCACGCCTTCACGGAGCAGTTCCTTGCGGTACGCCGGGTCGCGAGCGATCCGCGCTTGCACCGTCTGCTTGAAGTCTCGTGTCAGAGGCATGGTTATTTCTCCTTGATCTTTCGCTGCGTGTAGTCCGCCCACCGGTCCTGAGCGAGCGCAATGTCGCGCGGCTGGCGCTTCTTCGTTCCACCGCCGAGCAGAATCACAATCGTGTCGCCGTCTTTCCCGAAGTAGACCGACGACGAAGGCGACGGCTTCACTTGACGGCGCCTTCTAATGTGGGCACAATGACTACATGGAACGAAGTGTCGTCGGCGCTCGCGAACTGAAGACGCGGCTCGGCACGTATCTCCGCCGTGTCCGGGAAGGCCACACGGTCCTCGTGACGGATCGGGGCGAGCCGATTGCGGAACTGCGACCGCTGCCGCCGGACACGAGCGTACCAGCGGCGCTGCTGAAGCTCTCCAGCAAGCGGGCCGTCACCCTTCCCGTCCGCAAGGCGATGGTGGCCTTTCGGCCGATCCAGAGCCGGGGACGCGCGTTGTCCGAGGCGATCCTCGAAGACCGCGAGGATCGCTTCTGACGCGCTACTTTGACGCGAGCGCACTGGTGAAACGGTACGTGCGAGAGCCGGGCGCGGTGTCCGTCCGCCGCCTGCTCAAGGCGGATCCGGCCGCGGCGAGCCGCCTCTCTGAAGTCGAGGTCGCCTCCGCCTTGGTTCGTCGGGCGCGCGAAGGAGCGTTTACCGTCGAGGAACGGGACCGGGCGTTGGCGTCGCTCGCCGACGATTTCGCCACCCTGATCATTGTCGAGTTCACCCCGGAGATTACGGCAGACGCGCGGGCGCTCCTCCTCCGCCATCGCCTGCGGGCCGGCGACGCGGTGCAACTCGCGAGCTGCCTCTATCTGCAACGTGAGATGAGCCAGCCGCTGCCCTTCGTGGTGTTTGACGATCGGCTCGCGGAGGCGGCGCGCCATGAGGGGGTGACCGTCGTGCCCGTGTCGAAAGATCGACGCTGAGGCTGCCGGAGCGCCGCTGCGTGGCGATCGGGCCGGCGCGTCCCCTCCCC
>JANNHC010000242.1:0-1721 GCA_031404215.1 Acidobacteriota bacterium | reverse complement strand
CAGCTCGGCGGGTCTGGTTGACATGGCTCCATGGCTGTCGCGCGACGTCGCGCCGCCTGCCGCGTGGTTTGTCTGCGCCTACTACGTGTGCTGCGCCGTGCTCCTGTCGCGGCGTCACGCGCGCATCGGCGCCATCGGTGTGGCGTGCGCGGGAGCGTTGATGTTCACTTCGCCGCCTGCCGTCACCACCGCTGGCCCTCCCTTGCCTCCGCCGGGTGTGCTGCGCGTGGTGTTTCTTGATGTGGGACAGGGCGACGCGACGGTGGCGCGAATGCCTGATGGACGGGTGCTGCTCGTCGATACGGGCGGCCTGCCGGGATCGGCGTTCGACATCGGCGAGCGAGTCGTCCGGCCGGCCCTCCGCGCGCTGGGCGTGCGGACGATCGACACGCTGGTGCTGACGCATGGAGACCCGGATCACATCTCCGGGGCGCCCGCCATCGTCCGACGATTCCGCCCCCGCGTCATCTGGGAAGGCGTTCCGGTGCCGCCGCACGCGGCGCTTCGCGAACTTTCGGCGCGCGCAGCCGCGTCGGGCGCGTCGTGGCGCACGCTGCAGGCAGGCGACCGCGAGCTCGCCGGCGGCGCTGAGATCCGAGTCCTCCATCCGCCTCCGCCGGACTGGGAACGCCAGCGCGTGCGGAACGAGGACTCGGTCGTGCTCGAGTTGCGCTTTGGGGATGTCTCGATCGTGCTGCCGGGCGACATCGGCCGCGAAGGGGAGCAGATCCTGGAGTCGAGGCTCGACACGAGGCCGATCACCATTCTCAAGGCACCGCACCATGGCAGCGCATCGTCCAGTACCGAGCCATTCCTACGTGCCGCCCATCCATCCGCCGTCGTCTTTAGCGCCGGCAGGAGCAACCGCTTCGGCCACCCCGCGCCCATCGTCATTGCCCGTTACCGCGCGCTCAATGCGTTGGTGTTCCGTACGGACGAAGACGGTGCCGTCCGGCTGGATACCGACGGACGGACGGTCCAGATGACCACGTGGTCAGGCAGACGAGTCACGCTGCCGAGATGAAGTTGCATTGACAGACAGCCACACTCGCGCTGCACGGGCTGGCTGTTCGTTCCTGTCGCGGTGCACGGGCTGACGGCTGACACGGAGGCCACGAAGAGCACGAAGAGCACGAAGACTACGAAGAAAGGACATCAGAATGTTGAAAGTAGCGACGACGCTCACGCAGGAAGTTGAAGAAGCCGTCACCGCCGCAATCGGCTGCGGTATAGCGGTGCATCGGGAGCTGGGTCCGGGATTCAAGGAGAAGATCTACCATCGTGCGTACCGGTTGGAACTGGATTCCTGTGGCCTGGCCTTCGAGAGCGACAAGCCAATTCTGGTGAAATACCGTAACTGGAACATCCCGGGTCAGACGGTTGATTTGATCGTCGCCGGTGTCGTGCTCGTGGAACTAAAGGCCGTTCCCCGTTTACGCCCATTCCATCGCCGTCAGGTGATCTCTTATCTTCGGACGACCGGACTGCGCGTCGGACTACTGATGAACTTCAACGCGGCGCTGCTGAAAGACGGTATGCAGCGGGTCGTGCTGTAGTGCCGCCGGTCGGGCCGCGCGAAAGCGCGGCCGAGGTAACGTGCGCGCCCCTCCCCCATCAATCCCCCCAGTGGCTGCCACTTCCACCCCCGCTGCCCACACGCCACGGAGCGTTGCAAGACCACCTACCCAGAGCGCAAGGAAGTCGCGCCAGGGCATTTCACT
>JANNHC010000241.1:0-1549 GCA_031404215.1 Acidobacteriota bacterium | reverse complement strand
CGCCGTCGTTTTCCTGGCGATCGAGTACGAAGCCTCGGAGGCCCTGATGGTCGCCTTCCTGGCGCCGCAGCTTCCCCTCGCGTATCTCGCCGCCTGGTTCGCCGTTGCACGGGCTCGCCGCGGTGACGTGCCCGAGTGGCGAGGAATGTTCGCTCGGCTTAGACAGATCGCGGATGTCCTGCCGCGCCGGCGAGACCCTTTTCCGTCGCCCGCCCGCGCTCAACTGTGGTTCGAGTGGCGCCGGCATGGCCGGACGCTACCGGTATGGGTGGGTATCCTGCTGCCGTTCGAGCTGGCCTTGCTTTTCCTCGCCAGCAACGACACGCCGGGACTCGCCTTCTTCATACTTCTCGGCGTGCTGCTCACTCCACCCTTCATGGCCGGTTTCGCCGCCGCGACGGTCAGCAAGTCGAATCCCCACGTGCGCGATTCCTACGGCGTGACGCCGTTCATGGCGACGCGGCCGTTGACCAGCGCTGCGCTCATCGCCGCCAAGCTGAAAATGGCGATCTGGAGCACGCTTGCCGCGTGGCTGCTGGTCCTCGTCGCCATCCCGCTTGCGCACACCCTGTCGGGCACGTGGCCGGTGGTAATCGAACGAGCCAATCAGGGAATCGAAGCCGTAGGGACGCCCCGCGCGATCGTGATCGTGCTACTGGGATTCTCGGGGTTGCTGGCGTCTACGTGGAAGCAGCTCGTGCAGAGTCTGTGCATCGGCCTGACCGGCCGCGAATGGCTCGTCAAATCGAGCGTGGTTCTTCGGCTGTCGTTCCTCGTCGTCATCGGGCCAATCGCCCAATGGATCCACGACGACAGAGCCGTGCAGGCCGCGCTATGGGACGACTTCTTCTGGATCCCCGCTGTTCTGGTCGGCGTCAAGATGTCCGCCGCTGCCTGGATCGCCACACGCCTGTATCACAGCCGGCTGCTCATCGACCGCACGCTCGTCACCGGTGCGGCAGTTTGGCTCGTCGCCGTGCTCGCGCTCTACGGTGTGCTCGTGTGGCTCGTCGACACGCCGCTCATCCCGCGCTACTTCCTCGCGCTCGTCGCGATCCTGGCAGTTCCCCTGTCGCGACTATCCGCGGCGCCGTTGGCGCTCGCGTGGAATCGGCATCGGTGACCGCGACGGCCGGTCCGAGACGACCATGAAGAGCAGGAAGATGGTCCTCGTCGCAGTGCTGGTGCTCATCGGCCTGCCGGTGGTGTTGGTCCTGGTCGAGGCAGTGTCTTACTACGTCCTGAATCGGAACAACGGCACGATCGTCTCCTCGGGCCAGAAGCGGGAGTACCTGCTCTATGTCCCACGGAGCTACGACCGCACCAAGCCGACGCCGCTCGTCATCAGCATGCACGGCGGGGCGATGTGGCCGGCTGCTCAAATGGAAACGAGTCAATGGAACAAGGTGGCCGAGAGCCAAGGGTTCATTGTCGTCTACCCGTCAGGAATCCGGGGCGACGGGCCCAGGCACTGGCGCGTGGGTCGCGGAGCCGGTCTCATGAAGGATGTCAGATTCATCTCGGAGTTGATCGACACACTGGAGGCGGC
>JANNHC010000240.1:0-3328 GCA_031404215.1 Acidobacteriota bacterium | reverse complement strand
ACCGCAGGGAAAGTCGATCGTGCGGAGGTGACGTACGGCTGGATTCGGAACACGCTCGAACTGGATCGATTGGCGATCAGTCACAACCTGCGTGACCAGATTGGGCCGCAGGTCGAGGTCGAGCGCGACATTCAGGTGACGTGGGACGAGCGGGGAAATCTCGTCAGTCCCTTCAGTGGTGTGGATTGAACGTCGCGGGAGCAGCCTGGTCACCGGCGGCTGGACGCCACAGCCTCCATGTGCCACGACGGATTTCGCGCAGAGACCGCTGAGGGCCGCAAGAGACCTGGGAAACGCGACAGAGGCGGCTGCCAGGACGTTCCGCCGCTCGCGTTTCGCGCGAGTGAGCGCGGCCGGAGGCCGGCGGCGGCGGAATGCCAGGCGGCAGCCCTTCTCAGCGTGCTCGGCGTGCCTCTGCGCGAGATCGTCTTCTCCGCGTACACTTGCCCCAAACAGGCTCGAAGGTGCTGAGCCGCCGTTTTTGAGTTATCGAGACTGGCGTGCCCTACAAAGGAGGACTCGTGACTAACCGCCGTGAATTCCTCGAAACGGTCGCCGCCGTCGTTCCGGCGCTCGGCTGGCAGGGAACGCCGGCCAACGAGTGGGGCTCGCCGGTATTCGATCTGCATTTTCATCTTCGGCCGCAGCCGTCTGCCAACCCTGACTCGACTTCCAATCCACGTAGTCAGGAATCACGCTCCCACGAGCGTGACCGTGCCAGGGTTGACGATAGCGAGAGCCTCAAGGATCCGCGGCACGAGCGGTCGCAGATCGTCAATGCTGTTGCTCCCTGCAACCAAGGCGATTACTGCGATCTCGAACGCAGACACATTCTGCTGGTACGAAATATTACGATCGCTGGTCAGGAAGACGTCGAACTCGGCGGCAGCCAATGCGAGCAGTTCGCCGTTCGTCTTGCTGGCCCAGCCCATCTCTAAAGCGGTCCTCGCATCGTGGCCGAGCAGCTCGCGTTTCAGGCGCCTGGGGAGGCACTCGTCAAGCAGGACGCGCACGGGCAAGGAGCGCCTCCTTGGCCTGCTCCAGCGCAGCGACGGCCTGTTCCCGAGTGACGGTCGGGAAATCCTCGAGGAACTCCGACAGCGGTTGGCCCGCTTCCAGGTAATCGAGCAAAGTCGCGAGCGGCACACGCGTGCCCACAAACACGGGCGTACCGCCCATGATTTCCGGGTCGCTGTGAATAACCGGCTCGCGCTGCTTCATTGGGACACAACTCCCCGCGACGACCACGCCTGACACCAGTCTACCGCAGCTGTCGGGCTCGGCACCTGGCGTTGCTTCTCCACCTCCGGGCCACCGGTCGCCGCGGACTCTCGATCCGTATACCTGGAGCGGATCCTCAGACAAACCGGTCCTCAGCGCCGACCGGGTACCGGACGAACGCGCAGCTTCAGCCAGCCGTGCTCGCGCGGGGCCAATCTGCGGGGGACCTGCTCGTCATCTTTGATCCCTCGCCTTGTTCACCAAGAACCGCTCGAAAGGCGCCACTGACGCCCCGCGGGGTCGTTCAAGGGGCAGAACCGCAGTGCACCAGCCGAATGCGTCTGGCGTGGAAGACGTCCATCGGAATGCGGTGAGTGGTGAAGACACGGCCGATCAGCTCGTGCAACGCGGGATCGTACGCCGCGAATTCGTCGGGCGTTTCAACTTTGACGTTGCCCGCGAAGCACTCTCCGTAGTTCGAGAAGAACCACCACTGAACGCCCTCCGCCCAGTACTCGTTCGCGTTGGTCGTCGCGTAGTGCTTCCGCCCGTCGACATGCACGTACTTTCCGGCGCCCATAGCACTGTCGTATGCGGCGCGAATCTCGACGAGCATGCCGGGGTCGACGTCGCGAAGGCCGCCGCTCATGATCGCGTGGGCGAACTCGTGCACGAAGATGTGCTCGCCCCAATAGCGAGTGCCGGGATAGCCGAGCAGGTTTTCCTCCGCGCCTGTCGTCGGGTTGCCGCCGAGGCCCCGGGAGCGGTTGGCGTGATAGTCGCGGTCCTCCTGGGTCACCGGTTCGTCGCGCGGCGCTCCCGGGCGTTTCATCTTCGAGTACTCTGGAATATCCATCGTCATCTCCATTTCGGCGATGACCCCCGTGCGCCAGCCGCGGGCGACGAGCGCCTTGCGGATGTCAGGCCGCGCCGCGAGCATGGAGTTCACGATGTCGCGCGCGACGAGCAGCGCGGCATCCGGAACCTTCTCGGAAGCGATGACTGGTATTCCCATGGCGTCCGTGTATTTCTTATAGAAGGGACTCACGCCGAGCGACTCCGGTACCGACCCGACATTCGCCTTGCCGTAGTCGGAGATTAGTTCCGCCGGCACGCCGGTCTTCAGCCGCAGCTGCTCACGCTGCCGGCGATTCGCCTCGGCACGTGCCCGGGCCTCTGCTTCGGTGCGCATTGGTGTCGCGGCCTGCGTCGTGCCCGGCGGCTTCTCCTGCGCGACGCCGACACAGAGCGTCGCCAGTAGCGCCACCGCCGCGCACACCAGCCGAATCGTGGAGAATGAAGCCCTCACTGAACGCTCCTTGCTCTTGCCGCCGAGTGCAATCCAAAAATTGATGGCCCCATAATACGGGAGCTCAATACAATGCAGGCACTCGCACCACCGTCCTGAGGAGCCTGCTCCATGACACTTCGCATAGTGGCGGTCGCGCTGACGCTTGCGCCATCCGCTCTCTTCGCCCAGCACTATCAGACCGACTTTCCCGCCGAGGACCTCAGAGCCCGTCACGCCCAGGTATTCGACCAGATCGGCAGCGACGCCGTCGCGGTTCTGCAGGGCGTCCACCAGACGGAGGGCTTCACCTTCCCGCGGCAGCACAACTCCTTCTATTACCTGTCCGGAATCGAAACACCCGGCGCCTACTTGCTCCTCGATGGCCGCTCGAGGCAAGTCACCATCTACCTGCCCAGGCGCAATGCGCGGCTCGAAGCCGCGGAAGGACGCGTCCTCTCCGCGGACGACGTCGAGCTGGTCAAAAAAGTGTCCGGCGCGGACGATGTGCAGCCGCTCGAGTCCATGGCGGTCGCGAGCTGGCCCCTGGCTGCGGGCACGGCTGGCGCTGCCGGTGCGGCTGGGGGGCGCGGTGGCCGAGGCGCGGCGGCGCTGGCGATCTTTGCCGAGTTCAGCCCGGCGGAAAACTCAGGCCAGAGCCGGGGCGAGCTGGTCTCATCTGAGACCGCCCGGGTGAACGACTACTGGGACGGCGGTGTCTCGCGCCAGCGGCGCTTCGTCGAGCTGCTCCGCGCGCGCAATGCTCGCGCCGACGTCAGGAACCTGAATCCGATCCTCGACGAGATGCGCAGCATCAAG
>JANNHC010000239.1:0-6489 GCA_031404215.1 Acidobacteriota bacterium | reverse complement strand
CCCGACGATCAGCAGCGGCCACGACGTGCCATAGTCGAATCCGAACACGTGGAATTCGTTCACGAAGAACCACAGACCGAGGTAGATGAACCACGCGCCCGTCCAGCGCGATCGCGGGCGGCCGTTCCGATGTGATGCCGGATTGATCAGCCGCACGAATCCAAACGCGATCAGAAACAGCGGCCAGTAGCGCCCGGACAGGTGGACGCCGGAAATGCCGATGCGATCGGCCACCATCGCCAGTCCCGCCGCGATGACGAGCAGACCGACCAGCACAGTTCCGCCGTGGTTTCCCATTGCCTGTTCGTTGTTGTTCATTGCGGTCTCCAGCCCTCGTCAGCAACGTTCGCAGGAAGAATACGGCGGCACGAAGGTTCCTGCCGTTCCTTTCCGGCGAATACCCTCGTCTGACCGGTGAACGGCGGACTCTGGTAACATACCCGGCCACCATGCGCACTCCAGGCTTCGGTTCACGGTTCCGCCCGCTCGGTGTACGGCCGTTTGCGCACGCGGCGCGGTGGGCCGCGCAAATGGCGATAGTCCTGTCGCTGACGGCGGCCGCCGCGGCCGCGGGCCCTCTCCAGGACGATGTCAAGGCGCGGCGGGCGCGCGTGGCGGAACGGCTCGGCCCCGATGCCATCGCGATCTTCTGGAGCGCGCCGTCCCGGGTCTTTTCAACCGACGTGAACTACGAGTACCGCCAGGACAGCAATCTGCTCTATCTCACCGGCATCGATCAGGAAGAAACGATCCTCGTCCTGATGCCGGGCAACGAGACACGCAAGGAGATCCTCTTCGTCCGCGAGGCCGATGCGCGGCGCGAGCACTGGAACGGTCACAGCCTCACCCCCGCGGAAGCGTCCGCGGAGAGCGGCATCAAGACGGTCCTGACCGCCCGCCAGTTCGAGCCGTTCATCGCCGGCGTCTTTTCGAAACGAGCGACGGCCGACTCGCCCGGCGAGTACGCACGCTTCTTCCAGGCGCTGGCTGACGGAACCGGAAAACTGACACTGCTGCTGGACCCCGCTCCCGACCTCTCGATCCCGGCGGGTCCAGCCGCGGCGTTCGCGTCCAGGCTTCGCGAGCGGTTCGTCGGCTTCACCGTCCAGGACGCGACGCCGATTCTCGCGGACTTCCGGCAGATCAAGACCGCGTTTGAGCAGGACGTGCTCCGCAAGAGCGTCGAGATTTCGAATGAGGCGCACCGGGCCGGCATGCGCGCGGCGCGGCCTGGCAAGCACGAATACGAAGTCGAGGCCGCGATCGAAGAGGTCTACCTTCGCCATGGCGCCATGAGCTGGGGATACCCATCGATTGTCGGCAGCGGACCGAACGCGACGATTCTTCATTACCAGAAGTCCACTCGCAGGATGGAACCTGGCGACCTGTTACTGGTGGACGCCGCGGCCAACTACCAGGGGCTGACCGGCGACATCACCCGGACCTACCCCGTCAATGGCACCTTCTCGCGCGAGCAGCGCGACATCTACGGCATTGTCTTTGCGGCGCAGCAGGCGGGCGAGAAGGCCGCGAAGGCCGGCGGGCAGCCCCGCGACGTCCAGGCCGCATGCGACGACGTGCTGCGCGCGGGCCTGGCACGCCTCGGCCTGGTGACCGACGCGACGGGACAGCAGTTCAAGATCTGGTCAACCCACGGCGTCATGCATTGGATCGGCCTTGACGTCCACGACGTCGGCATCCGGCGGCCGCTCGAGCCGGGGATGTCGTTCACGATCGAGCCGGGCATCTACATCCGAGAGGCCGCGCTTGCGGATCTGCCGAAGACGACGGAGAACGCCGCGTTCATCGAGAAGATTCGGCCGATGGTCGCGAAGTACAAGAACATCGGCGTCCGTATCGAGGATTCTTACCTGTTGACGCCGGCAGGGCTCGACCGCCTGTCGAAGGGCGTTCCGCGTACGATCGACGAGATCGAGCAGTTCATGAAGCGGTAGCGAGGATGAACGACGCCTGGCAGAAGGTGTCGGTCTATTTTTTCGTGGTGGCGGACGGTTACTTCGGCGGCAGACCGGCCCGGGCGCGCGCCCTCTCCAGATCCGCGAGGGCTTCCTGAACTTCCTTGCGCGCGGCTTCGCGCTCGCGCTCCTGTTTCGCGGTTTCGAACTTGCGAATGGCCTTCTGCAGCGCCCACTGCAGCGCGAACGACGTCGCCGCCACGGAGAAGGCCTCACGGTTGCTGAAGGCCGCGTACCCCTGAAAATTCTTCGGGGTCACCATACTGAGAAATTCCTGGTGCGTCATGCCGCCTGACGGCACCGGCCCCTTGAGGTAATCGGGGCCGAGGATGTCCTCGATGCTCGGCTTGCGGCCGAGCACCTCAACGCGAAATACGATGCGATTCATTTGGACACGGATCGCTGGGGGCCGCGAGAGCGCGCGCTGAATCCGCGCGAGCGATACCGGCAGGTCCGGCGTGGGCTCAGCCGGCGCCGTTGCCGCGTCGGCGGGCTTTTGCGGGACCTCCGCGGACGGCGCGGCTCCCGAGGGCGTCCCCACGGACGGCTCCGGCGCCTGCTGCTGAGGGGCCATCGCCACCCCGGCCGAAAACACCACGGCAATAAGAAAAGTCATCACCCGTCTACATTAGGACGTTCAAACCGCACGTCCAGCCTCACGTCAGTCCTCGCGTGCAGCATCGATCCTGTTTTGGACCTGAACGGCGCGCAGCGCCGGGCCGCCGGGAACTCCCCGAATCGTGCTCGTGACTACGATACCGCGAGTGACAGGCGCCGCACGACACGGCGTGATCTGCCGATCCTAGGTCGCGGAGGCCTCAGACGCGAAAACCATATAATGAGAAACTGCGGCGCTCTGTCGCCCGTCTAACGGTTGAGCACCGCAAACCCAGACCCCGTAAGAGAGGTGCAGCAGCCCATGGCGTTTTTCTCGAAATCCCCGCAGCCGTCGGCCGGTGTTGTCACCGAGGCGCTTGCCTCGAATGGGCTCATCGCGCTTCGCAACCTCGAGAAGTCGTACGCGCACGGCACCAGCCGCTCGTACGTGCTCCGCCGCATCAATCTCGATGTGAAGGAGGGGGAATTCATCTCGATTATGGGTCCGTCTGGCGCCGGAAAGTCCACGCTGCTGCACATCATCGGCATGCACGACAGCGCCTGGACGGGCGAGTACTATTTTCTCGATCAGCCCGTGCACAAGCTCGCCGCGAAAGATCGCGCGAAGCTCCACAAACAGTACATCGGCTTCGTCTTCCAAAGCTATCACCTGCTTGATCACCTGACGGTCTACGAGAACCTCGACATCCCGCTGTCGTATCGCGACATCAGGAAGTCGGAACGCGAAAGCATGGTCTGCGACATCCTTGATAAGTTCGCGATCGTCGGAAAAAAGGATCTCTACCCGAACCAGTTGTCAGGCGGTCAGCAACAGCTCGTCGCCGTGGCGCGCGCCGTGATCTCGAGCCCCAAGGTGATCCTCGCGGACGAGCCGACAGGCAACCTGCACTCGAGCCAGGGAAAGGAAATCATGGAGCTCTTCAAGAAGCTGAACGAGGCGGGCACCACGATTATCCAGGTGACGCACTCGGAAACGAATGCGTCCTACGGCAGCCGGGTCGTGAACCTGCGCGACGGGTGGGTGGTAGACGAATAAGCGCTCAGGGTACGAGGCTGAGAAGACGGTGGCATCGACACGAAACGTCGCAAAGACGAAAAGAGGCCGGCGCGAATTCGCGCCGACCTTCGTTCATGTGCCCTGCCAGCATGCACCGTGCAGCCTGTACCCGTTGCTCACCAGCGCGGTTCCTTGCGCCGGCCGCCGCTGAAGTCTCCATCGTCGAAGCTCCGGCCGCCCCCGCCGCCGCCGCCGCGGCCGCCACCACCGCCTCCGAATCCACCTTCCGGTTTTGGACGCGCCTCGTTGACGACGAGCGCCCGGCCGTCCATCTGCTGCTCATGGAACTCGGTGATGGCCTTCTGGGCTTCTTCGTCCGTGCCCATCTCGACGAACGCGAAGCCTCGCGCACGGCCTGTCGCCATGTCGCGCATCACGCGGACGGTGTCCACCTTGCCGGCCCGGCTGAACAGTTCCGTGAGTTGATCTTCCGTCGCGGAATACGGAAGGTTGCCGACGTAGAGTCTCCTGCCCATGCTGTTACTTACTCCTGCCCTAGGCAGCCGGGAATGGCTGCGCTACAAAGGTGACGCGCGATTGTTCTAACGAGCGGGTCCGCGCGCCCGGGACCACACCCGTTGGAAAGCGCTCGCGGATTGCCGCAGCCGTCACAGATTCGGCCTGCGCGGGCAAGGGGCGGGCTCCCATGTGGCCGGGAGTATAGCAGAATGCATGCCGGGTCCCCGATACCGTCGAACCTCAAGGCGGCCGGCTTTACGAGCCATCAATGCCGAGCTAGAGTTACTTCAGTGCGCACAATTCTTGCCCTCCTCGTCGCTGCGTGCGCCATGTCCACGGCCTGTTCGCGAGCCCGCGAATACGAGCTGCGCGGACAAGTCCTGGCGATCGACCTGGGCCGGCAGGAGATCACGATCAAGCATGCCGACATCCGCGGTTTCATGCCGGGCATGACGATGCCGTTCAAGGTTCGCGATGCGCGGTTGCTGGAAGGACGCCAGGCGGGCGACCTCGTAAAGGCCACGCTGGTGGTCGAGAACTCCAGCGGCTATTTGTCCTCGTTGGAGCGCACGGGACACGAGGCGCTCAGTGAACCGCCCCCGCCACCGCGCATCGACCTGATCGAACCGGGACAACAGGTACCGGACGTTCAGCTGGTGGACGAGGCCGGCGCCGGCCGCAGGCTGTCCGAGTGGAGCGGACGAGTTGTCGCCGTCACGTTCACTTACACGAGCTGTCGCCTGCCGGACTTCTGTCTCCGGATGGATCAGCATTTCAAGAAGGTCCAGGAGCAGATCCTGGCCGACCCGGGCCTGCGCGATCGAGCCGCCTTGCTATCGGTGAGCGTCGATCCCGAGGTGGACACGCCGGAGGTGCTGTCCCTGCATGCACGGCAGATGGGCGCGGACCCGCGTGTCTGGCACTTCGCGACAGGTGAGCGCGATGCGATCGGGTCATTCGCCGCCAGGTTCGGGATCTCGATCTTTCGAAACACGTCGGACGCTACCGATATCACGCACAACCTGCGCACGGCGGTCATCGGCTCGGACGGCGCACTCACGAAGGTACTGGGTGGGAACGAGTGGACGCCGACGGACCTGCTGAATGCCTTGAGACAGGCGCATTGAGCGACGCGCGCAATCCCCCGGTCGGCGCCGTCGCTCCACCGCTGTCCGCATTCACCACCAAAGAACGCCGCATCCTGCGGCGCGTCCGGACGCCGTCGCAGGTACAACGATTCCTGAACGCGCTCCCGTACAACACTGAGCCTCCACCGGGCGGCGCAACCCAACGTACATTTCGAGGCGTCGTCCGTCATCACGCGGCACATTGCCTCGAGGCGGCGCTCACCGCGGCGGTGATCCTCGAGCACCATGGCTGGCCGCCGCTCGTCATGTCGTTCGAGTCGATCGACGAACTCGACCACGTCCTGTTCGTGTATCGCCAGAGAGGCCGGTGGGGATCGATCGGACGCTCGAGAGATCCGGGGCTTCACGGCCGGAAACCCGTTTTCGCCACCCCGCGCGCGCTCGCGCTCAGCTACGTCGATCCCTATGTAGACTTCAGCGGGCGGATCACCGCGTACACCGTAGCGGACTTGCGCGGCATCGGTAACTACGACTGGCGGCTGGCCGAGGGTAACGCCTGGAAGGTCGAACGGATGCTGCTGGAGTTGCCGCATCGGCCCCTGCGCACGTCCGATTCGCGGATCGACCGCATGCGAAAACGATACCGGGCGTATCGCGCACGATTTGGTCGGAAACCGGTCTATTACAAACGCATGGATCGGTGGACGGAGCTGCCGGAAGAATTCACGTAAACCTAGTGTCCACTAGTCCAAATCGAAATCTCTCGTCGGCTTCGTAATCGGCTCGCTCTTGGCTTGCCGAAGCGCTTCTTCGAATCGCTTCGCCAGCGCATCGCCGCGCGTTCGCTCGGCCGCGACGGATTGCTGGAAGAGATCCTCACGCCGCTGGGCCTGCTCATCGACCAGCCGATGCGCATTGCTCAGTTCCGGTTTGTCCCCCCGCTCGGGCTCCTCGTGCCGCACGATGCGGCGCAGGTTCGTATCGATCACGAGCGTGGCATGGCAACAAGGGCAGGCCGCTTCGAATTCGGATGTGAGTTTCATTTAATGGATCCTTGCAGCTTCCAGCTTCCCCAACACACGTTACCTCTTCCCCGACCTTGACTCGAACCGGAGCGTCACCGGTTCGCCGCTGGAGTCGGTGGCAACGACTTCGACTTTGAACACGTGCTGCCGCGAGATGTCGAAACGCTGACCGAAACCAGTCTGGAACTGACTGAGCGGCGCGGTCAGGCGGCCGCCGGCCGACAGGACCGCGGCGCCACCACGAAAGTGATCGTTGACGGTGACCA
>JANNHC010000238.1:0-2824 GCA_031404215.1 Acidobacteriota bacterium | reverse complement strand
AATTGTAACCGGGCGGTTGCGGGGCGCCCCCCAGCGTCGAGGCTGCTGGTGGTGATCGTACAGCCGAAGACGGGAAGCGACTCGCGCAGCCGCCGCCTGACCGGGCTCTCCCACGCCTCTTCCATTTACTTCCTCACCAGCCAGACTTCGGCGATCTGATTGCCGCGTCCGGCGCTGCCGAGCCCTGGCGGCGTGCTGAATGTCAACGTCAACTCTCCCCCCCGCGTCGCGTCTACAGGCACATCGAACTCCACCGGCGCGATCGGCGACTCCTTCTTCATGGGCGGGTGGATCTCGTACGTGTCGTTCGCCACCAGTCTGATCGTGGTGTTCATGCTGAACACGTCACCCGCGTAGACGATGCGAACGCGATACGGCGCCGCGGGATCCAGCCCGGAGTAGCGCATCTGCAGCGGGGTCTCCCAGAACGATTCCGCGTGTGTCATCCACGACAGGCGCCAATCGGGACGATATCCGAAGCCGGTGAGTGTCGATTTGAAGCGCTGCGGGTCCTCTTCGAACGAAAGCCCGCGCACCAGGTGCGGCTGCTGCGACGGATTGCCGAGGTCATCGTAATATCCGCCGGGGCCCGGATCCGTCCAGCGGACCATGCGATCGATGGCCGCGAGACGCTCCGCTTCTGTTCCGAGCACTGCCGCCTCCGCAAAGCGCGCCAGGAGCCAGCCGCTGTTGTTCAACGGCGTCTCGAAGCTGTCGAGCGTGGCCCCCCGGCCAACGGCGATGGCGCGGTAGCGTTCGACACTCAGCTGCTGCCGGATACTCTGGAACAGCGCCTCCGCGAGCGTATAGACGCGCTGGCGCCACTCCGAGGCGGGCCGTGCCTGCGCCTCGCCGAGGATGCGCCCGGCGTCGGCAAGCGCCTGGCGCGACTCGCCGTTCCTGACGGCGCGCAGCCGCTCGAGCGCCCGCTCCTCGAGAGCGGTCTCGTGCAGCAGCCGGCTGCGGACGTGGGCATCATAGTAGGCGCGGTAGAGCGCCTGGAGGAAGCGCCAGTTGCGAAGGTCGCCCGGCGACGCGGCGCGCTCCATCGCCTGGAACTGCTCGAGGGTCGTGGAAACCGATGCGTTCGCGGCGAGCGGGCCCCGCCAGTTCCGCTCGAGCGCGAGGAGCCCCTGGGCGAAGGAGTCGGTGTATCGGCTGCCGATGAAATAGCGGCTGTACTCCCGCAGGATCTGCAGCACGTCGGCTTTCGGATCCCATCCCAGCCCGCTCCACACGAACTTGTTCACGTCATCGTTGCACCCTTCCGAGTAGGTGATGAAGTCGGTGACGTACGGCATCAGCGCGCGGAGAATCACGGCCTCGTCCAGCGGGCGCGGGTTAATCTGCTCGCGCTGCGACGTCAGCGCGTGGGCGACGTCCCAGTCCTGCACGGGATACTGGGCACGCAGGCTGTGGGTGATGTCCGGATAGTGGCGGATGGGGTACCGCTTCGGCACGTTCGCGCGCAGGACCGGCAGACTGTCGCGGACCTGGGGGCCGAAGACCACGCCCGTGAGCCAGGCCGGCTCCGTCTTGAGTATTTGATAGAACTCGTCCATCCAGACCTTCGTGAAGCCCTGCGGCGACACCCACATCTGCAGCTTCGGGTGGAACTTGCGCAGGCTCGCGGTCTGCCGCTCGAGGAGTGCCATCAGGTGCCTGGGTTGCGTGTGGCCCGGATCGCCACCCGGCACGAACACGGCGTCTACGCGGGGCAGCTTGGAAAGAACGGCGGCCCACTCCTTGAGCGCGAACTCGACCTGCTTCGGATCTCCGTAGTCCGTGTCGAGCGCCGGGTACCAGATCCAGACGTCCTGACCGTATTCGTCGCCGATGCGCGACATCTCGATCATCATGTCCATCTGGGGCCGCGGGAAGTGCGGGCTGTCCGCCGCATCGTCGGTGCGGGGCGGCATCAGCTCGATCGCATTGGAGCCAAAGATCGCCAGGTCGCGGATGTATTGCTCCCACATCGGAACGTCCCAGGCGTCGTAGGCGTTTGTCTTGGGCC
The DNA here is from genome assembly GCA_031404215.1 of Acidobacteriota bacterium. Classification (GTDB taxonomy): domain Bacteria; phylum Acidobacteriota; class Vicinamibacteria; order Vicinamibacterales; family 2-12-FULL-66-21; genus JALZOC01. The sequence goes on along the minus strand of JANNHC010000238.1, from coordinate 810 downwards.
TGTAGCCGAGCTGATGTCCCCGCAGGGCGATCTGCGGGGTCGACACGGTCGAGAAGTTGCGGGGCACGCCCAGCGTTCCGCTGGCCATGCGCAGTTCGCGAAGCAGTCGTCCCACGCCGAAGAGGACACCTCGCGCATCGGCCCCGAGCACGAGGACCGCAGGCTGGCGTCCGGCGGTATTGACGGCCACGCGGTAACCCTCACGGCCGGGTGCGCTGGCGGCGGCCGCGCCGCGAAGTCCGGCGCCCGCCCAGCTCGACGCGGTTGCGAGCGGCCCGACGGCAATGACGGGCACGGTGTCGGCCGGCCACTCGGTCGCGACCGGCAAGCGAAGGGTCGTGCGTTTTTCCACTTCCTCGACGAGCACGCGGACGGCCGTGCGTTCCAGCACGCTCAGGGCAGCCGGAGTCACGATGGTGGCGCGCGTCAGATCCACGAGCACGGAATCGCCGGCTCTGGAGGGCGGCGCTGCGGGCGGTCCCTGTCCGGTGGCCGGCCCGGTCGTGAACAGACAGCACAGAAGTACGGCTGCGAGCAGGCACGTGGCGTGGCGCGGGCGACGGAATGGGTGCATCAGTCAGGTCTCCGGGTGAGAATGGATGGCGTAAATATTCTGAACGCCGTTTCATTTCTACTACATGCGTTTTATCCATTACAATACGCGCGGCATCGGAGTGGTGCACGCAACCGAGCTCGGGATCGCGTCGCCAGGCGGCCATCTCCAACGCGTCGAGTACCAAGTCGGTGCGCATGTGCCCGGCGATCTGCCAGCCAACGATGACTCGGGCGTAGACATCGACGATGAACGCC
>JANNHC010000237.1:0-3571 GCA_031404215.1 Acidobacteriota bacterium | reverse complement strand
CACATCGAGGCGATCATGCCCCAGAACAATTGCGGCCGTTCCGTCATCACCTGCGGCCCGGGCTCTGATGACGCGCAATGTGACGCCGTGATTACCGGGTGAGAACCCCGCGCGGCCGGTTCGTGAACGCGGGGCTACCCTACGCCACGTCGCGCGGGTGTCAGGCGGCTTGAAACCGTAGCGCAGGGCTTTAGCCCTGCCGGAGATCAGTCGCCGCCGCTGCAGGACGTCGATCGCAGACGTACCGACGCCACGTCGAGCACCGGCAGGTACTCCGACGGGGCCGGGCGGGCACCGCCTGAACCGGCCACCGGCTGGCCGCCGCCGATCACGATACCCTTGCCGACCTTGATCCCGGGTTCCATGAGGGCTGATTTCTTGACGAGCCCGGTCACTTCCACGAGGTGCCGGTCTTCGCGCTTGACCTCACTCATGACGTCTTTCTTGCCGGCCAGGCGGAACGAGCGCGCGCGCACGATTGGACCGCTCTGCGTGTCTTCCTGGCGGACATCCGACACGGCGAGCACCCGGCCTTTCAAACAGCCGATGACGACGAGCTGAATCGAATCCTTCGGTACGCGCGGCCGATCCTGCGGATTGTCCTGGAGCGCCGTCATTGCGAGGGCGAGTATGAGTGACAGCATGTTCTATTCTAGTGTCCCGTCCCCGTGGATCGTGGCATAAGTCCCGGAGCGCGGCGCCCGTCTGGCAAGGCGCGCGGAGCGAAAATATTGGGCATATTTGAGCGACGCGCAACGCCGCCAGGCGGGATGCCCCGCCCGGGAATTATGTCGCGAACCACGGGGACGGGACACTAGATCGACGCGGTCGTCCGCCCTGTCCAGGTGAGGAAATTGTCGCAGAACAGGCGGCGGACGTCCCGCGTGATCTCGGCGACCGAGACCGGCCGGCCATTTTCCACGACGCCGGCGTACTGATCCCCGAGCGCGCGGGCGATGTCGCGCCGCGAGTGCGGCCACTTGTAGAGCAACTGTTCGAGCACGCGCGCGTCGGAATGTTGCGGGATGAAGGTCGGTCCAAGCAGCTCGAGGCGCTCACGGGTGATCTCGGACACGATCGATGGGTTGTTGAGAAACCACCAGCAGCCGAACGGCATCAGGTTCGAGAACTTCCGCGCCGCCACGCACAGCTCGTGCTGGTTCTCGCGCGACAGCATCGTCACCAGGAAGCGGTTGTCGGGGTGCACGCGGCAGAGGCGATGAATCGCCGAGACGTCCGCGCGTCCAAGTCCATCGCCGGCGTCGCCGAGTGCCGGATTCACCGCGCGCCGCACCCCGACCATCATGGCGAATGGCAGGCGATGATCGCGGCACGCCGGCAGGACGACATGCTCGATCAGTTGCCCGCGCGGGGTGTCCTCCGGCCACGCAAAATCGTCCGGAAGGGACACGGCGAGATAGTACGGATCCATCCGCCCGATCCAGTCGTCCACGAACCGTCGCGCATCGGCCATCGCCCGCGCGTCCACGTCCGGTCCGACGGAATAGCCGGCGGCTGACAGCGCGCGTCGCGCGGTGTTCCAGTCGTTGAGGAGCGGATCGATCCGCAGCGCCGCCTTGAAACGCGCGTCGGCCGGCCGTCCATTCCGCCACAACGCCGCCTCGGCCGGATCGAACGGGTCGTTGGTCATGACGACGGCGGAGACGCGGGCGCGATCGAAGACGAGGTCGAGCTGCTGGTCGGGCCGTGTGTCGCGAAAGAACTCCCGCGCCTGGCGCAGGTCCGGCGATGCGGGGTCGAGGCCGAGCGCGGACAAGACCGCGATCACGCCACGCGTCGCTTCAGAGAGCGGTGTGCTGCGGACGAAGAGCGCATCCCAGATCAGATCCGCTCTCGCGGGCTGCGGCATTCGCTGGAAGTCGGCCGGTCGAACATCCGCGGCGCGCATCACTTCCGCGACCAGATAGTGGTACGTGAGGAGATGGTCGATGCCCCAGCGCGACAAGGCGCCGAACGCGGGCGGAAACAAATGCGTGTGCATGTCGAAGACCGGCGTCTCCGACACGATCCGTGTCGTCTGCGCGCGCACGTCGTCGGGGCTGCGCAGAATCCCATCGGTCGAGAGCGTGCGAGTGTGATCAGCCACGGACAAACGGCTCCCGGTCATCGCCGGGATCGGCCCAGCGGTCGTTGGGGACGAGCGGGGCCCATCCGGGCCGCGCAGGATCCTGATCGTACGCGTAATTGCCAAGCTCGCGATAGAGCTCGGCATACTGCGCCAGTTTGCGGCGGTCGAGGCGGACGCCAAGCCCGGGACCGTCGGGTACCCGGATCATGCCCTGGTCGTATTGCAGCTTTCCACCTTCGATGATGTCGTCGGCCAGATGGTGATAGTGGGCATCGGCGGCGAACGAGAGGCTGGGCACGACCGCCCCGAGATGGAGCATCGTGGCGAGCTGGATACCCAGCTCGCCCGATGAGTGCACGGCGACGCCGAGCTGGAACGTTTCGCAGACGCCCGCCGCCTTGACGCAGGCGCGAATGCCGCCCCAGAACGTCGTATCGAGCAGGATCACGTCAACCGCGCGGTTGAGCACGTTGGCCGCGAGCTGTTCGAAATTGACCACGACGGTGTTGGTCGCCAGCGGCACGCGAAGCCGTTCACGCGCATGGCGCATCCCCGTCAGGCCGAATACGGGATCTTCGAGGTAGTCGTTGTTGAGATCCTCGATCGCCCGGCCGAACTTGATTGCCTGCTCCGTGGTCCACACGCCGTTGGGATCGAACCGGAAGCTGTCACCTGGAAACGCGTGCGCGAGCGCGCGATAACACTCGAGATCGTACTCCAGGGGGAAGACGCCGCCCTTGAGCTTGTGCGATCGAAAGCCGTGCGCCTGCTTCAGCGCCCGGGCGTGCGCGACGACCTGATCCGGGGTCCGTACGGTTCCCTTTCCGTTGGCGTTGGCGTACCGGTAGAAGACGTATGAGGCAAACGGCACGCGGTCGCGCACGCGCCCGCCGAGGATGTCGCAGACCGGAACGCCCCAGGCCTGGCCGAGCAGATCGAGGCAGGCGAACTCGAGCGCGGCGACGACCTGTGTGCGGTTGTTGTACAGCGAGGCGGTCGGGTTCGCGAGCAGGAACCGCATGTCCTCCAGGCGCGCCGGATCGCGGCCGACCAGGGACGGCCTCAGCGCCAGGACCGTCCCGATTGCCGACTCGCCGCCGCCCCCCATCTCCCCGAGGCCCACGAGCCCCGTGTCGCTCTCGATCTCCACGATCGTCCGCACGAACCGCCCCCAATGGCAGCCGTTCGCGTGGCGCAGGGGCGCCTCGAGGGGAACCGTGACAGTCGTCGCCCGGACGTCGGTGATCTTCATCTAAGCCGTGCATCATACGCCGAACAGCCGTACCAACGGATCACGCGCGGAGATCGCGGAGATCGCAGCGGGGAGACCCGTACCGGCAGGGGCTGGCGGGATGCCGGCCTCCGGCCGCCGTGACGGGTGAGGTGTTGATACGAAAAAACAAGCACCCCAGACTGACCCGGTGGGTGTGTTTACGGGTCGTCACCACACCCCACCGCCCGACGCGCGGGTGCCGCCCGCCC
>JANNHC010000236.1:0-6783 GCA_031404215.1 Acidobacteriota bacterium | reverse complement strand
CGACATGAACCCCGCCCCGGACAGCGACAGCAGGAACCCGACGACCGTCCAGAACAGCGGACGGATATATGGCAGCCCCAGGAGATAGACGATCGCCTCGTTGGAGGGACGACGTAGCAGCAATCCGATGATGGCGAGCACCGGCGCAAGAACGCCGGGGAACAGCCTCCGTTCGGGCCGTCCCCGCCGGGCCGCGCGGGCTCCGTACAAGTAATTCGAATCCGTGGCGACGAGGTAGCTCGACGGGCGGGCGCTGAATGCGAGGACCTGTTCCTCGGAGCGTGCCTCGACACGGTTTCTCGTCGAAGCATACTGAATGGCGTAAGGAGCCGTCAGCACGGCTGCCGTCGCGACGGCGATTGCAAGCCCGGCCATCCGGTTTCTTGCCTCCCCCTTTCGGGTCGAGCACAGGAGAAGTACCGCGCACAGGCCGAGCAGCGTCGCGAGAAACACTCCGTAATAGATGCTCGACATGAATTGCAGCGCTGCAAAGGCCCCGAGAAGACCCGCGTAGCGCCGTGAACCAGTCTCAAACGTACGGTGCAGCGCCCAGAAAGCCCACGGAATCCACACGGTCCACTGAAGCTCCATATGCATGTAGTGCTCGAACCGGTACGGGACAAAGGCGAACACCACGCCTGCGGTGAAGGCTGCGGGGCGGCTCCCGGTCAGGTAGAGGGCAAGCATGAAGACGCCGGCCGCGGACAAGATGATGCCGGCGAGGAGCAGGAGGTTGTGCACGAGGACCGGCGGGAGCCCGATCCACAGCAGCGGCGTAGCCAGCAACGCCTCGACCGGCATCGCATCCGAAAACGTCAGGGTTCCCGGCTCGGGGTAGAAGACGTTGCCATCCAGGACATGAAGCGGCGACGTGGCGAGCGCGTGCGCGACCCAGCCGAAGCGCCACATGTTGAAGAAGACGTCATGGTGCTCCCGCGCAGACGAGGAGAGGCGGGCGGCCTGCGGCCACGTCATGACGACGGTCAGCAACGCAAAGAGCGCGACGACCCTTCCGAAACGGGACACCGGATCAGGATCCTTTCAGATCGATGCCGATCATCTGCATCAGCCGAAGCGCGTTCCTCGACGTCGCCAGTCCGTCGCGAAGCCGATAATCGAACCGCATGTGCCCCCGCTCGTCCACGATTTCCGTGAAGTGGATCAGTACGGCGCACGACTTGAGAGGCTCTTCGCCGGCCAGGTTGAGATCGTGCGTCGTCATCACGCCGATGGCGCGGGCGTCGAGCAGGTGGCGCGCCACGCCCCGTACCGCGATTCCACGCTCCGCGCTGTTGGTGCCTTGAAGTATTTCGTCGAGCAGGTAGATCAGCACACGACCATGGCGCCCGCGCTCGGCCGCATCGACGACCCCCTTGAGGCGTGCAAGCGCCGCCATGAAATACGAGAGACCGAGCTCGAGCGAGTCCTGGACCCGGATGCTCGTCTGCAGATCGCAGGGCGGCAGCCGGAGCCGCGCGGCGCACGTGCAGCCGCCGGCCTGCGCGAGGACGGTATTCAGGCCAATCGCGCGAAGGAGCGTGCTCTTGCCCGACATGTTCGAGCCCGTCACGAGCAACAGCGTCCCGGAGGGACCCACCTGGACGTCGTTGCAGACCCGTCGGTCGTCACGGATCAGGGGATGGCCCAGGGCCTCGGCGATCACCGTCTCCGTATCGTGCAGTTCCGGCATGCACCATCCCGGGTTGTCCCGGTGCGCGCAGGCCAGCAAGGAAAGCGCGTCCATCTCGCCGGCGGCCTCCAGCCACCCCCGGACGTGCGTGCCGGCGGCGCCGCGCCACCCCTCGAGCGCGAACAGCACGTGAAAGTCCCACAATGTGAACGCCTGAATCGGAAAGTGCAGAAGCGCGGCGCCGCGGCGAAGCGTGGCAAAGCCGAGAATGCGATTGAGCCGGCGCATACAGTCTGGCGCCGACTTGCCGTCCGCCGACAGACGTTCGTGCAACTGTCGCAATGCGGGAGACACGAACGAGGTGTCTGTCGCGTGCTCGAACAACGCGGCGTATCGCCCGAGGGCGTCTTGCCCGGCGCCCGCGCGATCGAACGACTGGTGGATCATTTTGTCGGTCGCGAAAGAGAGCACGACACCGGCCACGAGCGGGATGAGCCAGAGAGCCGCGTCGATGACCCCGAACAGGAACAGCGCGAGCAGCATCCAGATGGATGCCGTCAGCGATAGCGCGACGACATAGAGGGCTGGCAGAAAGACAGTGGCGTGCCATCCCGGCACAAGCGGCACGGCGAAGTCGGCAGACCGAGGCGAACTCTCAGCCCACGCCAGAAATGCGTCGATTTCAGCCTGTCGCGCGTCGCGGGCACGCTCGCCGTGTGCCGCAAGCCGTTCGCGCCACTCGTCTGCCGGCGTCAGCTCCACGACCGCCGCCTGTCTCGCCCGGACGATGTCGGGCTCCGCGGCCGTGAGAAGCCATGACGCCAGCGCGCGGCTGCCGTGCGCCGTCGCGGCCGGACCGAGCCACTGGAAGAGTGACGCACGCCCGAACAGATCGAGATCGAGCGCGTACGCGTGATGGGCCAAGTCAAGCGATGCCGGTGCGTCGGCCGGCGGCAAGTCGTCCCACCGACGCTCCACGCGCGCGGCCGCGCGGAGGCAGACGATCCGGAGCGCGTCGTGCCAGGCCACGCGGTCTTCGACGCGCGCGTGCCAGACCACGAGCACGGCAAACACGACGAACAGGCCGGCGGCAATCGACAGGCGAAGCGGATCGGCGCCGCGGGCAAGGGTCCAGACCAGGCTGGCGGCCGCCGCCAGGAACACGCCGAGGCGCGCGCGCGAGATGCGGGCCGAGCGGCGCTCCTCCACGTCGCGGGCCGCGGTGTGCGCGTCGGCACGCGCGTGATACGGAACCGTCACGCGGCCTTCCGCGCGGAGATGTTGAGCCGCCAGTAGTCGAGCGTGAGAGGTGGCTGATCGGCGGCAGCGTGCTCGGTGAGCATGCGCATGAACACCTCACGCTCCTCGGCCGGGAGCCGGTCGAGCTGATGACGAAGGCAGACGGCCGCGACAAACTCCGAGTAGGCTTCGGGGCACTCGAAGGGGATCGGTGCGATCACGAGCGACGCCTCGATCTGATCGAATCCGGCGGCCTCGAGCCGTGCCGTCGTGTCCGCGACATTTTCAAAGTGACAGGGTTCGCTCCAGGACACGAAAAACTGGCCGTACTGCGGCGATCGCATCAGTTGACGCGCGCGTCCGTAGAGCTGCTCGAGATTCCCCGCGCCGCCCGCCTGGGCCACGAGCCTGCCACCTGCCTTGAGCGCGCGGTGTATGCCGCGGAACAGGCGATCGTGATCGGGAATCCAGTGAAACGTCGCTGTGCTGAAGACCGCGTCGAAGGCGTCTACGAACGGAAGCGCCGCGCCGTCCCCCCGCACGTAATGCAGCCCCATGCATGAATTCAGTACAGAGGTCTGACCCCGGGGGAGGCGGGAGGCGGCCTGTTGAAGCATCGCGGCCGATCGGTCGAAGCCGACGACGAAGATTCCCGGCGTCGCCGCAATCTCCTCCGTCAAACGTCCCGTGCCACACCCGATATCGAGGATTCGTTCACCGTCCACGGGCGAGAGCCGCACGGCGACGGTTCGTCCCCACGCCAGCTGCGGATCGGAGATTCGGTGGTACTTGGCTGCGTCCCAGTCAGACATGGAATCAGTGTACAGTCGCCTGCAAACGGAGCGTCGGTTGCGTCCGCAACGCCCCAGCGTTCGGGAGAAGCGTATGCGTGTCTTGCTGCTCGTGTCGATTGTTGCGGTGGCCGTGGCCGCGCCGCTCGGTCCTATTCTGGCGCAGCAGGGACCCAAAGGCATCCGTCTCGCGGACATCACGTGGCAACAGGCCACCGACGTGCTGCGGCCGGAGACGGTCGTCGTCATTCCGCTCGGCGCCGGGGCGAAGGAGCACGGGCCGCACCTGAAGCTCGGGAACGACGCCATCCTCGCTGACTATCTCACCCGCCGTGTGCTCGACGCCTCGGATGTGGCGGTTGCGCCCACGCTCTCGTATCATTTTTTTCCGGGCTTCATCGAGTACCCTGGATCCACGTCGCTCACACTCGATACCGCCCGCGCGATGACCACTGAAGCCGCGTCGAGCCTTTCGAAATACGGCCCGCGCCGGTTCTATGTGCTCAACACCGGCGTCTCGACGGCGCGCGCCCTCGAACCGGCCGCCCGCGCACTCGCCGCGCAAGGGATCCTGCTCGGTTACACCGACCTCGCGTCCCGGCTTGCCGAGGTGTCCGCGTCCGTCAGGCAGCAGGAAGGCGGCACCCACGCCGACGAAGTGGAAACCTCGATGATGCTCTACATCGATCCCGCCTCGGTCGAGATGAAGCGCGCCGTCAAGGAATACAATCCCTCGCCAGGCCCGCTGCAGCTGACGCGGCGGCGCGGAGGGCCCGGCACGTTCTCCGAAAGCGGTGTCTGGGGCGATCCGACGCTGGCGACACGCGAGAAGGGACGGGTGATCGTCGAGGCGCTCGTGTCCGCCCTTCTCGGTGACATCGAGGCGATTCGGCGCGCCACTCCGCCGGCGCCAGCACCGGTGCCGGCGACGACCAGCGCGCCGGCCCAGCTTCCGCGCCAGGCAGGAAGCGCGCCGCGCACCTGCACGCCGGGGGATGAACGGACGATCCGGGGATTCGGCGACGCCTTCGCGCTGCACTGGGTCAACGCCGACGCGACCAATCTCGCGGACCTCTGGGCTGTCGATGGCGATATCGTGCACCCGGACGGCCTCACGGAGCGCGGCCGCGAATCGATCCGGACGAATCGCGCGGCGCTGTTCATGCGGCCGGAATACCGTGGTTCGAAACATCCGATGACGATCGGCAGCATCCGCTGCCTGACGTCAGAGATCGCCGTCGCTGACGGCAAATGGGAACTGCGCGGCGTGAGCGATTCGGCCCGCAAAGTGCTGCCGACGTTCGAAGGACAGCTGACCCTGGTGATGAACCGCGGCTCTGGCCGATGGACGATCGACGCGTACCGGTACACGCAGAAACCGGCGGCGGCCCCCATGCCGACGCTGTTGAAGCGGCCCGGGTACCCCGGCGGGCCATGACGCGCGCTTTCTCGCTTTGGGGTTCCTTTCCCACTTGCCTGGCGTTACCGTAGGGCCATGAACACATCCGGCGCGTCCCTCCTCCTCGGGGTGATGCTCGGCATTCCCGCGGCCTTTGGTATCGCGCACCAGACGGTGGCGCCGCCGCGCGCGGCGCCGGCCAGCGGCACGGGCACGACCCGAGTCGTCTCGGCCGCGAACGCCTTCCTGGCTACGCTCGGCGATGCTGAGCGCGCCAAGGCCACCTTCGGGTTCACGAGCAGCCAGCGGACCGGCTGGTCGAACCTGCCCACCGGCATCTTCCAGCGCAACGGCTTGCGTCTTGGCGACCTGACGCCGCGGCAGCGCGACGCGGCGCTCGCCCTGGTCGCCGCGGCACTGAGCCGATCGGGCTACCAGAAAGTTGTCGACATCATGAACGCGGACGAGGCGCTGAAGAATACCCGAGGCGGGCGGACAGGTGGACGGCAGGGCGCGAGCGCCGGAACGGGCGGGCGCGGCAGCATCCAGTTCGGAGCCGCCGAGTACTACCTGGCGCTCGCCGGCACACCGTCGGCGACCGCGCCGTGGATGATTCAATTTGGCGGTCATCATCTCGCCATCAACGTCACGGTTGTCGGCCCGGACAACGTGCTGGCGCCCAGCCTCCCCGCCACCCAGCCGGCCCGCTACGTCCTCGACGGACAAACGATTCGGCCGCTCGGGGATGAAAACGACAAGGGCTTCGCGCTCATCAACGCGCTCGATACGGCGCAGCAGAAGCAGGCGATCCTCAACTATCAGGTGTCCGACCTCGTGCTGGGGCCCGGCGCCGACGGCAAGGTGATCCAGCCGGAAGGAATACTCGCCTCCGCCCTGAATGCGAATCAGCAGACGCTCCTCCTCGACGTGGTGCACGAATGGGTCGGCATCCTCAACGACGAAGCCGCGGCCGCGAAGATGGCCGAGGTCAGAGCCAACCTTCCGCGCACCTACTTCGCGTGGAGCGGGACCACGACAAACGGCGGACTGGCGTACTACCGGATCCAGGGGCCGACGGTCGTCATCGAATATGCGCCGCAGCAAGGCGATCTCGAGCACATCCACACGATCTACCGTGATCCGACCAACGACTACGGCGCGAAGCTGGTGAAACCGTAGAGGGCTCAGGCTGAGCAGGGGACGTCCGGGGTACAGGGACACTGCCTTGCAGGTTCAGGATGACATGCGCGGGTTGTTCGTCGCGCTCGTGATCGGGAGTGTCTGGTTGGGATGTCCGGTCTCTGCCGGCGCCCATCGACTCGACGAATATCTGCAGGCGACGCGGCTGTCGATCGCCGTGGATTGCGTGGGGCTCGAACTCGACATGACTGCCGGCGTGAATGTCGCGCCCCATGTTGTCGCCTCGATCGATACCAATCGCGACGGTCAGATCTCCAGCGCGGAAGGCGACCTGTATGCGCGGCGGGCTAATCCTTTATCCCTAATCCTGAATCCCAAATCCCAAATCCCAAATCCCGAGTCCCGAATCGCTGAAACGGGCTCTCGATTCAAGGATTCAGGATTCAGGATTAGCTTAGGGATAAAAGGATTAGGGATAAAGGATTAGCCCGCCGCGCATACAGGTCGCCTTCCGCGCCTGACCGCATGGACGAGTCCCTTGCCGACCTGACCGACGCCGGGCTACTCGCGCTGTGCGCATCGCT
>JANNHC010000235.1:0-2152 GCA_031404215.1 Acidobacteriota bacterium | reverse complement strand
CAGGGGCATCGCCGGGAACGGAGACGTTTGCTGTGCGTGGACGGCGATGGCGGCATACGACAGCGCCGCGGCGAGCAGGCAGGCCGCGGCCCGGGCAGTAACGATGCGCATGGGCGGATGCTAGCACGGGCCGGCAGCGGCGATCGTGGTCGGTTCTCGCTCCAAGCTGACGGGACCCTGCCGCGCGCCTGCGCAGGTCCGTGAGGGGCAAAAAAAGGGCGCGATCCCAAAGGACCGCGCCCTACGAACAATGTCAGCGAATCGCGGATCTACGCGCAGCCGCTCGTGGTGCCGCAGTTGGCGCACTTGTAGCACGAGCCGCTGCGGACCATGATCGACCCGCACGTCGAGCACGGCGGCGCGTCCTCCTGGTTCTGCATCGCCGCAAAAGACGACGTCTTTGGCGACGCGATGACGGCAGTGGCCGAGGCGCCCGCCGCGGCGGCGACGTCGAGCGGCAGCTGCTCCGGCGTCGTCACCATCTCCTCGCGATTGTTGACCCCGGCGCGGAACTGCGCCTCGCGCGACAGGAACTTCGCCGCCATCCACCGGAAGATGTAGTCCACGATCGACTTGGCAAAGCGGACGTCTGGGTTCTTGGTCATCCCCGACGGTTCAAAGCGGACGTGGCTGAACTTGTCCACCAGGTCCTGCAGCGGCACGCCGTACTGGAGCGCGTAGCTGATCGCCTGCGCGAACGCATCCGCAAAGCCCGAGATCGTCGAGCCTTCCTTCGCCATGACCAGGAACAGCTCGCCCGGCTGGCCGTCCTCGAAGAGGCCGACGGTGATGTAGCCCTCGTGCCCGCCGATGTCGAACTTGTGCGTGATCGCGTGGCGCTCGTCCGGCAGCCTCCGCCTGGTCGGACCGGCGAGGGCGGCCGCCGCAGCCACCTTCTCCTTGTCCTTCGACGTGTTGAGCGGCTGCGTGCGCTTGGATCCGTCGCGGTAGATTGACACGGCCTTCGCGCCCATACGCCAGGAGTCCACGTACGCCTGCTGGATCTCCTCGACGCTGGCTTCCTTCGGCACGTTCACGGTCTTGCTGATCGCGCCCGACAGGAACGGCTGCACCGCGCCCATCATCCTCACATGGCCCATGTAGTGAATGGACCTGACGCCGCGCGCCGGCTTGAAGGCGCAGTCGAACACCGGCAGGTGGGTGTCCTTGATGTGCGGCGCCCCCTCGATGGTCTCGTGCTCGTCGATGTACTCGATGATCTCCTTGACCTGCTGCGCGCCGTATCCGAGCTTCGTGAGCGCCATCGGCACGGTCTGGTTGACGATTTTCATCAACCCGCCGCCGACGAGCTTCTTGTACTTCACGAGCGCGATGTCCGGCTCGACGCCGGTGGTGTCGCAGTCCATCATGAAGCCGATGGTCCCGGTCGGCGCCAAAACGGTCGCCTGGGCGTTCCGGAAGCCATGCTGCTCTCCAAGCTCGATCACCTCGTCCCACACGCTCTTTGCCGCCTCGAAGAGGTCCTTCGGCATGTGGGTCTTGTTGATGTCCTTGAGCGCCGCGCGATGCTTCCGCATGACGCGCAGGAACGGCTCCCGGTTCTTCTCGTAGCCCGCGAACGGCCCGCCGTGATCGCGCGCAATCTTCGCCGACTGCGCAAACGCCGCACCGTGCATCAACGCGGTGATCGCCGCGGCATAGTCGCGGCCGGAGTCGCCGTCGTACGGCAGCCCCTTCGACATCAGCAGCGCGCCAAGGTTCGCGTAGCCGAGGCCGAGCGGACGATACTCGTGGCTGTTCTTCCCAATCGCCGGCGTCGGATAGCTCGAGTTGTCCACGAGGATCTCCTGCGCGGTGATCATCGTGCGGCACGCCGCCTCGAACGCGACGGCATCGAGCTCCCCGGCCTGGTCTCCATCGGTCTTCAGGAACTTCATCAGGTTGATCGACGCGAGGTTGCACGCCGAGTCGTCCAGGAACATGTACTCCGAGCACGGGTTGCTCGCGTTGATGCGCGCCGTGTTCGGGCAGGTGTGCCAGTCGTTGACGGTGGTGTCGAACTGCATGCCCGGGTCCCAGGCGGCGAAGCATCTCGGCCGGCACGTTCTTCTGATTGATGCCCTTGATGGCGTCGCGGTGCTTGCGCATCACGCGCAGCATCGGCTCGCGGTTGGCGGCGTAGCCGGCAAAC
>JANNHC010000234.1:0-2978 GCA_031404215.1 Acidobacteriota bacterium | reverse complement strand
GCCGACGTAACGCGCGTTCGCGCACCGCCCGCGATCGGCATGCGATACATCTGCTGCTCGAAGGGCGACGGTTCGCTCGCTCGTCCGCCATGGAGGCGTACTCGCGGAGGAGGGAACGCTGATAGGCGCGGAAGCTCTCGTAGATGTCATCGCCGAGCTTCATGTCCATGCCGGACTCCCAGAAATCCATCCCGCGCGACTGCAGCACCCGCCGGATCAGGGTCTTTTCGTCGATCTTCAGGTAGAAGACCTGATGGGGCGCGATGGCGAAGCCGTAGAGACTGCGCATCCAGGTGCGATCGACGCCACGCACACCGGCGCGCGCCATCGCCGTGTAGATATACCGGTCCGACAGGACGATGAAACCGGCCTTGAGCGCCGGAATGATCTCTTTTTCGAGCCGGTCGGCGAAATCCGTCGCATAGAGCAGCACGAAGGTCAGCTTGTTCAGCGTGTTGCTGGCCTTGGCCAGCTCGATCGTGGGCTGCATCAGCTCCGAGCGGGTCCATCCGGTTTCGATGACGCCGTAGCCCTGCACCTCCAGCCACTCGCGGAGCAGATGGATCTGGGTGGAACGTCCCACGCCGTCGGTACCCTCGATGGCGATAATCTTGCCAGGGTAGCCGTCGATCGGCAGGTAGGGGATCCCGTTGCCGTAATATTGGCCCGGGCGTACCCCGCTTTCCGGGCTCTCAGACGAGCTGCTCGTCGGGCTGTTCATCGGTGTCCTCGATATTCAGGTGCTGCGAGACGAGCTTGCGGAACGTGCGCTGCTGCTCGGTAATACTGCCGACTGCGTTGACCACGCTCAGGCCGAATTCATCCACCAGGCGATCGTACTCGTCGAGCACCTTGCCCTGGAAAATGCGAAAGCTTTCAAAGGCGTTCGAGCTCCAGCCCATGTCCATGCCCGCTTCATAAAACTTCAGCTTCACGCGCCGCGCCATCAACCGGTCGGTCGAGACCTCGATCGGCACGCGGAAATAGACGGCCATGTCCGGCTTCACCGCGAAGCTGTACAACTCGCGCAGCCACCGCCGATCGACGCCGCGCGCGGCGTCCCGCGCGAAGGCCGTGTAGGTGTAGCGATCCGCGAGCACGATCATACCGGCCTTGAGCGGCGGCACGATATTGTAGAGCAGCCGGTCCGCGAAATCGGTCGCGTGGAGCAGGCTGAACGTCATCGGCGTCAGCGAGTTCTTCCTCTTCCCGGTCTTGGTCGCCGCTTTCACCAGCGCCGAGGAATTCCACTCCGTCACGAGGACCGGGTGGCCGGCCGCGCTAAGCCATTTCGCCAGGAGGGAGAGCTGCGTCGTCTTTCCGGAGCCGTCGATTCCCTCGACCACGAACAGTTTTCCCGGATACTCGTGGGGCGTTGTCAGGTTGTTCAGCATGAGGCGGTTGATCCTTGTATGCGGCGCCGGCGACTTCGAAGCGAATCGGCAAATCAAGCTCCCGCTCGAGCGGCGCCACGTGTCGATGCGCGGCCCACAATTCCAGCTCCGCGTCGCCGTTGGCGCGAAGGCGCGCGAGGTAGTCGTCGCCGCGCGGAAACAGGTCGATCCCGGCCAGCGCCTGAGCATGGCTGCGGTCGAGGCCCTCGCCAAGCCGAACGATCGCCGACAGCACGCGCACCGTCTGCCGCAGCGGGCCGTTCAGGCCGCCGTATCCTTCGTGCGATTTCTTCGGCGTCGCCTGGCGATGGTACCGCGCCACGAGCGCGATCACCTCGATTTCCTTCGGATCGAACCCGCGCAGATCTCCATTCTTGATCAGGTAGTACGAATGGCGATGGTGGCGGTCATAGCTGATGTGGACCCCGATGTCGTGGAGGAGCGCGCCATACTCCAGCCATTCCCGTTCACGATCCGACAGGCCGTGCACGCTCCGGGTCTGATCGAAGATGCTCACCGCGAGCCGCGCGACCTGCTGCGCATGCTCGGACCAGTACCCGCAGCGCTCGCCGAGCTCGACCACGCTGCGACGCCGCACGTCCGGATATCGCTCGACCTTGCGGATGCGCGCGCTGTTGCGATGGATGTAATCGAGGACGAGGCCCTCGCGGAGCGCCAGGTCGCAGAGCGTGATGTCCCTGGCGCCGAGCCCTCGCAGGATCGTGTCGAGCAGCACCGAGCCGGCCACGCTGAGATCCGCACGCCGCGGGTCCAGCCCGGGCATGTGCAGCCGCTCCTCGATGTCAGCTGCCACCAGCAGCTTGCGCAGCCGGTGCAGCGCCTTCGCTTCCACCCGCTGGTTCCGCAGATCTTCCGGCGTTCCCCCCTCGTTGGTCAGGGCCAGCGCGCCGAGACTGAGGATAGTGCCCGACGTGCCGATCGCGCGATCGAAGCCGGTGTTCGCGATCTGCTCCAGGTAGGCGCCCATGTCGCGGTTCAGGTGCTTGACCAGGCGGCGTTCGTTCTGCGGTGACAGCGGGTCGGTCTTGACGAATCGCTCGGTCAGCCGGATGACTCCGGCCTTGAAACTCTTGCCGAGCCGGAGGTGGGTCGCAGTACCCAGCGTGATCTCGACGCTTCCCCCTCCGATGTCCACAACGACGGCCGTGTTGCCACCGACGTCCACCCCATAGCCCGCGGCCAGGTGAATCAGCCGGGCCTCTTCGGTGCCCGAGATGACCTTGATGTGGATGCCCGTCTGCCGCCCTGCCTCGGCAATGAAGTCGCCGCCGTTTTCTGCCTCCCGGGTGGCACTTGTCGCGGCGGCGATGATCTCGTCAACCTTGTTGGATTCAGCCAGGCGCCGGAATTTGGCCAAGGTTTGAAGGGCGGCCGACATGGCCGAATCGGTCAATTTCCGGCCGTCCAGCCCGCCGGCGCCAAGCCGGACCATGTCTTTTTCCCGGTCAATGACCTCGAAGGACAAATCGGGCCGTACCTTGACCACAATCATGTGGATGGAGTTGGTGCCGATGTCGATGGCGGCGATGCGCATGCAGGGGGCGGGAGCTCAACCGGGTCCGG
>JANNHC010000233.1:0-7666 GCA_031404215.1 Acidobacteriota bacterium | reverse complement strand
TGCGACGCGTTCTTTGACCGTGCCAGTCGCGTTCGTGCCCAGCAGTTCGATGTGATAGTCGCCGGGCACCAGCCAGGACAGCGGGAGCGCGAACTGCGGCATCCCGTCGCCCGGCGGCGCTGCGATCGCGTCGATGTTGCGCATGGGCTGGCCCCATTCGTTCAACACCTTTGCCGTGACCTGCACGGCGGCGCCGCTCACATCGAATGCGGGCACCCGGATGAGCAGCCGGTCCGCGCGCGTGAACGTGCGGATCGACGACGGCGCCGCATCAGGATCCATCGTGGCGGACGTGAAATCGCGCAGTGTCCGCGCACGAACGACTTCCGGAGAGAGAAGCACCGGGCCTCGCTTCTGCGATCGAAGGTCCGGCACGTCGAAATCGCGCGCGTCGGTGTCAACCACCTTGCCGACCATGTCGTAAATGGTCAGGTCGATCTCGACGCGGCCGGCCGGCACTTCGAACCTGGCGCTGTCAGACGGTACACGCGAACCGGAGCCGACGCGTCCCAGGCGGCCATCGAAGAGCGTCGTCCCTGACGTCGTGCGTGCCTTCACCGCCACGGCCTGCGGGGAAGACACGCCGCGCGAGCGCGGCTCCCACGTGATCACCATCCGGGCGCGACCGTCGGCGTCGCGGATCAGCCCGACCCACGTATCGACGGCGACGCTGCGCCGAAGCGCCCGCCTGGACATCGGCAGCATTGCCGCCGACGCGGACGAGACCATCGCGCGCCACTCGCCGCCGAGCGGTGCCCAGTAGCCGGGACGCGTGTGCACCACCGCATCGCGACGCCTGGCACGCACTTCCACCGGATGAAAACGGCCGTCCACGTGCGCGGGTTGATACGACAGGGCGTAGTACGCGTCCAGATCGTGCGACAGGCGGGCGAGGCCCGCGACCATTGCGTCGGCCGCGACGGCGCGACCGCCCGTCTGCGAGGCCAGCCATTGCAGCATGGCCACGGCCCGGTCACGATCGGCCGGCGGCGCCGCCTCGTCCGCGGCGGCGGGGTTGAACGTGTACGCCGCATGGTGGAACAGGCTGGAGGCCCGGACCACGCCATGGAGATCGGCCACCCGGCCTCTCGGCGCCGGGATGTCTCTGGGAAAGCCTTCGCTGAAGACGACGAGCGCGGCGCGATCGGCATTCAGCTCGCCAAGCCTCATCGTCATCTCGCGGAGCCCTGCGGTGACGATCTGCCGGCGCGCGGCGCCGACGGCCGCCGCCGCCCGGCCGATGTAGATCTCTTCGAAACGCGTGCGCGGCGCGTAATCACCCTTGCGGCCGGTAAAACTGTCGATCGCGCCGTGCAGCAGCACGCGATCGCGCGTGAAGTGGATTGACGTCACGGCGTCGAGCGGCTTCATGACAACCACGAGATCCTGCGGCCTGAGCTTTTCGTCCACGAACTGGGTCAGGGCCTGGCGCACGCGATCGGTGTTCGGCCCTGGGCTCACATGAAACTCGTCCAGGAAGAAGGCAAACACCCGTGTGCCCGGCTCGCGGGCGGCACGCTTCTCGTCGGCCTCGGTTTCTATGGGAGGCACGTCGCCGGCGGCGCGCGGTAACGGATGCAGTTCAACCGCAGTAAGAGGTTTGGAGACGCCGTTTTCCAGCAGCTCGAAATCAGCGGGGCGAAGGTCGAGAATGGGGCGCCCCTGCGGATCGGTCACGACCACGTCGATGCGAACAGGCGGGGTCTCGCCGTTGGCCGCCGCCGGTAACGGCTTCTGGCCCGCCGCCGTGATCGAGCAGAGGCCGAGGAGCAGCACCGCGAAGACCGACGCGGAACCCTTCGGCGCGGTGCTGACAACGCGTGCCACCACGCCAGTGTAGCGCAATGGGCACGACGGCAAAATTGCGCCGGTTCTGGCGTGCAATATCCTCGTTTTTCGCGGCCGCCATGGCGGACGTTGGCTGCTCCGCTATGGATTCAGCCGCGATGGAGCGAGGTCACACCCGCTCCGAGCAGCCGCCACCAGCCGAGATCATTGCCGCCCGCGCCCGGCGCCGGCGGCTGGTGCCGGGCCGCCGCGGCCGGCCGGCACGATGACATTCAACACGCCGTTCATCGTCCGCCAATGTGCCGGGAACGTGCAGACGAATGGGTACTGGCCGGCGCTCGTCGGAGCCCTGAACTGGAACGTCACCGTCTGTCCCGGTTCGAGGAGCTTCGTCGAGTACAGCACCTGTGGAAGATCCGGCACATACCCTTGCGCGAGACCGGTTGGTGAGGTCGCGAGCCGATCGCCGGCCTCTCCGATCGCGGTCAGCGACCCAGGCGCGCCAAGCACGAAGTTGTGCTGCATCACATCTGGATTCGTGAACACGATTTCGACGAGCTGGCCGGGGGCGACGTTCAATTCGGTCTTGTCGAACTTCATCTGGTTCGGGACGACACTGAGCCGCACCACGACGTCCGGCGCCGGCGTGGCAATCGCGGGGAGCGCGGCGCCCGCCGCGCCGGCAGGTCCGCCTTCGCCCGTGAACGCCACGTGCGCAGCAAGCTGCCCCGGCTTCGTGTACAGCGCCCCGGCGTTGGTCTGACGCTCGACGCGATACTTCCACGTTCCCGCCAGCGGGGTGCGGGTGCTACCGGCCTCGAGATTCATCACATCCGGAGTGCCAAGGAAGCCGCCTTCATTCCGCTGGTTCTGAATGCGGACGGTGATCGTATTCCTGCCCTGATGAGTCACGCCCTCCGGCAGCGCATACGTTGCGGAGGCGTTGCCGCGGCCGCCGCCCGCGGGAGCGGCGGCTGGTGCGGCCCCCCGGGCACCTGGCGCGGGCGCGAGGGGCGGAGCGAACGGCGTCGGCGTCAGCGACTGGCCGTTGATCCACACTTCGCCGGTATTGCGAAGAGGACCCAGGGAAAGCGTGGTGGCGGGCGCGCCTCCGGTCCAATCGAACGACCGCGTGAACCACACCACGCCGTCAAAATCCGGCAGGCCGCGCGATTCCCAGTTGCCGGGCACCTGCATATCGGCCCATTCAGCAGCAAGCTCCTGGGGCGCAGGCGTTCGCCAGTCCGGCTTCACGGCGCCGATGCGCACCGAAATCGGCAGCCCGCTGTATGGCAGCGCCGCCGGATCGGAACGATACGCGGTCGTGAAACTTTTCTGATGACGGTTGCCCGCAATGTACAGCGCGCGGCTCAACCACTTGTCGCCGTAGGTTTCCGGATTCAGGCTCTCGGCGTAGAGCGCCTTTCCAATCTCCGCCGATGTCGGCATATCGGCGAGTGCGAGAACCGCGGCGAGCCGTGTGTGCATGTCTGGATCGTGCAGCACGCCTGCGGCAATGAGTGCCGCGCCCCCGTCGGCGGTGTGTGGCAGCACCATCGCGGCTGCCTTGCGCACCCCCGCAGCGGGATGTTTCAACGCAGACACCGCCGCCCGGTACGCGTCGGTCGTGGCGGCCGTGAACTCGCCGAGTCCCTGCAGGGTCCACAGCGCATGAAACGCGCCGCCGTTCGTGCCGACTTCGTCAACCGACTGGTTGCGGGCGAGCGCCACGAGCTGAGAGACGACGTCCTTCTGCCCGCGCTCGACGAGGAGCCGCTGCGCGTGCAGGCGCCAGAACATGTTGTCGGAGGAAAGCGCGCTGACGAGACCCGCGGGATCGTTTTTCGAGAGGGATCGTTTTCTGGCGGCCGGAGCGTCACGATACACGATGCGATAGATGCGCCCGCGCAGGTGATCGCGCATGGAGGTTTCGTAGGCGGCTCCTTTACCGACGCTGAACCCTACAGGCGTCGGATTGTGCTGCGCGATGAAGTTGTACCAGTCCGCGAACCACACCGCCCCGTCCGGCCCGACCATCGCGGCCACGGGAGCGAACCACTCTTCCGCGCTCGAGATGAGGTTCCAGCCGTCGCGCGCCACGAAGCCTGCGCCCTGTTTCTCCAGAACTGCCTGGCCGATCAGGTGGGCGGTGGGCTCGGTCACGAACGCGACGCGGTTCCAGTACTCCTTCGGATACGCCCGCGCTGTATACAGGTAATGACCCGCCGCCGCGGTGTATCCGCCGAACACGTCAACCTGGCGGATGTACGGCGTGGTCGGATGGACCGAATAGAAGGCGGACGAGCTCTGATATCCGGCACCCGGCGCCGCGCCGCGGCCGCCAGCCGAGGGCAGCCCATCGATGCCGGCGAAATAGCGATTGGGAATCGCCATGTACCAACTCTGATCGTTGTTGGCCGTCGAACCGAACACGTCGAAGGTCTCCGAGAAGCCAAGGCCCCAGGTGTTGTTCGTCGACGTGGTCAGGTACTCGAAATCGCTTCCATCCGGCTTGAAGCGGTATGGCCCCTGCGTAAACTGCAGCGGCTTGCCGTTCATCTGTCCGTTGAATCCCGAATACCCGACCACGCCCCAGATGTGGTTGTCCGGCGCATATTGCAGGTTCGATGGTCCGGCGTGCGAATCGCGAATGCCCCAACCGGTGTTGAGCACCTGCCGGACGTCGGCCTTGTCGTCACCGTTCGTGTCCTTCAAGAACAGGAAGTGCGGCGCCCCCGCGACGATGACGCCGCCGTTGGCAAACGCGAGACTCGTCGGAATATTCAGGTGTTCGGCGAACACCGTGAACTTGTCGGCGCGTCCGTCGCCGTTGGTGTCCTCGAGAATCTTGATGCGGTCGTCGCCCGGATTTCCATTGAGCACTTCGTTCGGATAATCCATGGCCTCGACCACCCACAACCGGCCGCGTTCGTCGAACGTGAACGTGATGGGTTTGATGATGTCCGGCTCGCTCGCGAACAGCTCGATCCGGAACTCCGCGGGCGTCTGCATGAATTTCTCGGCCTGATCCGGCGGGAACGGCATCTGGAACTTCGGCGGATCCGGACGGTTCTCGTAGTTCGGTACGTTGAAGCCATCGACGTACGTGACGCCTGGCATTTCGAGCTGCTGCCAGCTCCGGCGTCTGGACTCCTCGACCGACCAGACCACGCCGCGTTCGACGAGATCCTGGAACCCGGCATGGCCCCACGTCCGCTCGTCGTGACCGTACGCGGTGTAGAAGACGCGACCCTTGCCTTGCGTCCGCAGCCACGTCCACGGCTGCCGTCCCTGTGCGTCAACGCGCTCCATGATGACGGTTCGCGGGCCAGGCGTGGAAGGCGCGAGTGGTTCCTCCCACGCCGCAAACGGCTGGAGCCCCTGCACGACCGGGTTGGCGGGCTGGACGATCTCGGCGGTGAACTCCGCGGCGCCCTGCGGCTGGAGTTTCGCTCCGACAAGCGGCAGGTCGCCGGCGGCATGCAGCGCCACGACCCCATGCCCTTCGTCCACGAACGCGATGAGGACCTTGTCCTGAGCGGGCGTCAGCGCCAGGCGGTCGCCGTAGATCATGACGGCGTCGTAATGCGTCAGCTTCGCCGGGTCGAGCGCCTCGGAGGCCGTTCGGCCGTAGGTGAGCTGGATGCCGCGCCGCGCCAGCGGCGCGGCTAGCAGCGGGAACATCTTCGATGGACTGTGAGACGCGTCGTCGCCGCCGACAAAGAGCACCTTGATCGGCCTCCCCTGCTGCGCGGGGGCGGGCCGCGCGGCGCCTTGAGGGGCCGGCTGGCGCGACTGGGCCAAGAGGGTCAGGCAGCCGAGCGCGAGCACACACGCGCCGGCGACGGAGGACGACGCGAACTTCAGCCGGAAACCATGCAATCTCATCGGCACGCACCTTTCCGGCACCGATATTACCTCGGCGGGCCCTCCGCCGACGTTGTTTCGCGCCCGTTCGTTGACGCTCCCTGCGCAACCGTGTTACAAAACGCCCCGGCCGTGACACGTCAGATAAGGACTCTTTTTCAATGAACAGTGACAGAAAGATTCGCGTCGCGATCGTCGGCCTCGGCTTCGGCGCCGAGTTCATCCCGATCTACCAGCGTCATCCGAACGCAGAAATGTATGCCCTCTGCCGCCGCGACCGCAAGGAACTCGATGCCATCGGCGATCGATTCGGGGTGAAGGCACGCTACACGGACTACGACGCGCTCCTCGCAGACCCGAACGTGGACGCGGTCCACATCAACTCCCCGATTGCCGACCACGCGCCACAATCGATCGCGGCGCTGAAGGCCGGCAAGCACGTCGCCAGTACGGTGCCCGCGGCGACGACGGTGGACGAGTGCCGTCAGCTCATCGAGTCGCAGCGCAAGAGCGGCAAGGTGTACATGATGATGGAAACGGTCGTGTACAGCCGTGAATACCTCTTCGTGAAAGAGCTGTACGACTCGGGGGAGCTCGGCCGGATCCAGTTCATGCGCGGCAGCCACCAGCAGGACATGGACGGATGGCCTGGCTACTGGGAAGGCTTCCCCCCGATGCACTACGCCACGCACTGCGTGAGCCCCTGTCTCGCGCTCCTCGGCAAGCACGCCGAACACGTCGTCTGCCATGGTTCGGGGCGGATCGACGAGCCGCTGATTGCGAAATACGGCAGCCCGTTCGCGATCGAGACGGCGACCTTCAAGCTCCGTGACTCCGACGTGTGCGCTGAAGTCACGCGCAGCTTGTTCGCGACCGCGCGGCAGTATCGCGAAAGCTTTGACGCGTACGGGGCGAAAAAGTCGTTCGAGTGGCAGCAGGTGGAAAACGAGGAGCCGGTCATTCACACGAAGAGCACGGCGGCACAGCCGCTTTCAGAGTCCCAGATCCCCCAGCGCGTGAAGGTGACCGACTACGCGCACCTGCTGCCCGAGCCGATTCGCCAGTTCACGCAGCCCGCCGCCATTCAGGACGCGGAACACCTGTCGTTTCTGCAGGGAGGAGGCCATGGTGGATCGCATCCGCATCTCGTCCACAACTTCCTGATGGCGTGCGTGGGGGACAAGCCGGCGATGCCCGATGTGGAAACGTCCGTGAACTGGACGCTCGTCGGCATCTGCGCACACGAGTCCGCGCTCAAGAACGGAGAAAAGATCGCGATTCCGCGCTTCTGACCTGAAATTCGACACGTACGGGCACGATCACGATTCACATGGGAGAGCGGCAGCCGCCCGGCTCGCGGCGTCGCTCGTCGGTGGGCGCGCGGACCAGAAAAGAAATAAACAATCCGTCCCTGGTTTACGTCTGAGCAGCCAGGACCCGTTTGTCCAGAGGACTCACACGTGAACCTGAAGCTTGCCATTCGACGCCTCCTGAAGACCCCCTTCGTGAGCATCGTCGCGATCGTGTCCCTTGCCCTCGGCATTGGCGCGAACGCGGCGATTTTTTCACTTTACGATCAAGCCTTGCTGCGAGCCCTGCCGGTCGTGCGTCCGGCCGAGCTCGTGAACCTCTCGGCGCCGGGACCGAAGCCGGGCTCCACGTCGTGCAACCAGGCAGGTAGCTGCGAGGATGTCTTCAGCTACGCGATGTTCCGCGATCTCGAGCGCAGCCAGGCCGTCTTGTCGGGCCTCGCCGCGCACGTGGGATTCGGCGCCAACCTCGCGTACCGCGGCCAGACGCTCAACGGCCAGGGCATGCTGGTGTCCGGCTCGTACTTCCCCCTGCTCGGACTTCAGCCGGCCCTGGGGCGGCTCTTGACACCAGACGACGACCGCAACATCGGGAACCATTTCGTGACCGTATTGAGCCACGACTACTGGGCCTCACGGCTGGGCGCCAGCCCGGCGGTGCTCAACGAGACACTCATCGTCAACGGTCAAGCACTCACCAT
>JANNHC010000232.1:0-18540 GCA_031404215.1 Acidobacteriota bacterium | reverse complement strand
CCGCTCATGGAGTCGATGAGGATCGCGACGGGTCCGGCGAAGGTCTCCACGCGTTCGCCGGTCGCGCTGACCAGGCGCGGGTTGACGAAGAAGTTGAACTCGCTGTCACGGGTCTTCATCACGCCAAGCGATTTGCGTTCGCTGACGAAGTGTCCTGATATGCCAATCAGCATCGCCGCGAGGCCGCCCGGATTTCCGCGGAGGTCGATGACGATGCCATCCGCGCTCCGCAATTCGTCCATCGCCCGCTGAAACTCCGCGTCTACGGCGGCCATCCATACATTGAACGCGATTACCCCGGCGGTGCGTCCGGCCGGCGTCGATTTTTTCCGGCTTTCGACGCGCACGTACATGGTCGGAAGGTTGCCGACCGTGACGGGGCTGCCCTGTTCCGGCCGTCGCGAAATCGAGACCTGGACGGGTGCGCCGTCGCTGTTTTCGAAGGTCACGTCGATTTTCGACCCCGCGGGCCCGCGCAACCGCATCTGGGCCAGACGCCACGCCTCGACGTTCTGCAGCCGGCCGACACTGCCGTCGGGGCCGTCGGGAATCGTTCGCAGCAGGTCCGCCACGGCGGTCGATCCAATCCTCGTGATGCGCCACCCGGAACGAACGAGGGCTGCGGCGTCGCCGTCAACACTCGTCACGATCAGGTCGCGGCCGATCATCCGTACTTCAAACCCTGGATCGCCGCTCGTGTCAGCTGAGGATGCGCCGATGCTGCCGGCTGACGTCTCTCCTCCCGAAGGGATCAGCGCGAAATGTGACAGCCCGAGCCGGCCCAGCATGTCGCGGAGGACGGCTCTCAGCTCCGCCGGGGACGTCGCGGACGTCGCGCGCGGGGCAAGTTCGCGTCGCACCGCCTCCCAGTCGAGGCCGTTCATGGTCTTGTCGAAGTGCGTATCGCGGATGATTGTCCATGCCGCGTCGAACGTCTCGTTCGCCGGCGGCGTCTGGGCAGACGCCACCCTGACGCCGAGCATGAGCAGCGCGACGGCCGCCGCGATCCGGCGGAGATGGATCACTTGATGAGCGCCTTGATCTGTTTTGGGAGGTCGAACATCGACGGCGGCACGTTATCGAACTCGATCGCGGTGATCTTCAGCACCTGCTCCACGCCCATCGCGGTCTGCTTCATGGTCGTCGGTACAAGCAGGTCTCCGAACTTCTTGTAGTCGGAGTGGGCCTGCGTGACGGCCATCGGACCCATCTGCGACTCGCGGGTGCCCAGCGCTCCGGCCTTCAGGCCAGTCTCCACGTCGAAGAAGTCGAAATCCTCCGAGCCGTTCTTCTTCACGAGACTGACCTTGTAGCAGGGGCGACTCTCGAACGTCGTCTTCTCGACGGTTTTCATCGAGGCATAACGTCCTTCCGCGTGCAGGTCGCTGTAGAAGTCCGCGTCGAACTTCTTTTCCTCCAGCTCCTTCCCCTGCGTGAGCATCGGCCCTGTCATCGGCGACACGCTCCAGCCGTGCGTACCGTCGAATCCCTCGAACACATCACCGATTCCCCCGAGGCTGATCTTGACCAGGGACTTGTCCGGCTTCGCGCTGTAGATGTCGAGCACGCCCGTGATGCCGCTGCCGGCGACCGTCATCGTCCCTGTCGCGTGCGACGAGGTGTGCGCAAGGATCGCCTTCCGCCCCCCCATCGCCTCGATGTGCCGATCAATGATTGAACGCGCGGACGGCAGGGCCTCCGTGCGCACAGACGGTTCGGGCTTTGGAGCCACCGGCGCCTGTGGAGTCTGTGCGTCTAACGCGGAGCCGGCGAACCCGACGGCCAGCGCAAACGCGGCCAAGCCGGGCAACGCGGCGGCACCGCGCCGGAATATCGAGATGCGCATGTTTATAGAACTCCGTTCAAGAAGGGGGCAGGGCGATCTTAACAAGGGTCAGCGGAAAAGGGAAAAGTCGTGATGCTCGTGACCACGCCGACCATGTAATGCAACTCGACCTTATCGCCCGCTTCGAGATTTCTCGGGACCGATTCGGACCCGATCCGGGCCACGCTGACCTGTCCCTGCGGGTCATCCGGATCGACGAAGGATACGTCGAGGGACAGCTGCCCGTGGATACTCACGGGCTGCACCTTCGTGACCTGCACGACCCGCGTCCCTCTCAACATGTCCCGATCCTACGCGAGTTGCCGGCCCTTCGTCTCGGGAATCCAGATCCACACGAGGGCTGCCAGCAGGAATGCCAGGGACGAAATCGACAGCGCGGCGCCAAAACCGTGGGTCTGCGCCAGGGTGCCGACGGTGAATGGAGCCGCTGCGCTGACGATGCGGCCAACGTTATACGTGAAGCCCTGCGCGGTGCCCCGGATCGAGGTCGGGAAGATTTCCGCCGTCACAGCGCCGAAGCCGCTGAAGTATCCCGTGGCAAAGAACGCGACGAACGGCCCCAGCACGAGCAAGGCCAGCGGGGACCGTACCGACACGTACACCAACAGCAGCAGGGCGGCCGCGAGCAGGTAGCCGATGTAGGTCCGCTTGCGGCCGATGCGATCGCTCACGAATCCAAACGTGATGTAACCGAACCACATGCCAATCTGCATGACCACGATCATCGAGGAGCTCGAGAGCATCTGCAGTCCGAGGCCACCACGCGAGACAGGCTCCTGCAGGTAACTGGGCAACCACAGGTTGAAGCTCCACCAGCCGAACAGGGTGCAGGCGTTCATCGCCGTCAGCGCAATCGTGAGCGGCGCGAGGTCGGGCGCGAACAGCCGCGTGAGCGACGGGCGGGGGCCACCGGCGCGCTGCGCACGCTGCCAGATTTCAGGCTCACGCACGTTGCGCCTGACCCAGATCGTCAGGAACGCCGGAAGGATGCCGATGAAAAAGACGGCGCGCCAGCCGAAGGCCGGCTGCACGAAGTAGTTGACCGCGGCCGCGAGCGCGTACCCGATCGCCCACCCGCTCTGCATGAGCGCCAGCGCCTTCCCGCGATGGTCAGCCGACCACGTTTCGGAGACGAGCGCCGCGCCGCTCGCCCACTCCCCTCCCATGCCGAGCCCGAGGAGCACGCGGAACACGACGAACTGCGAGAAAGTCGTCGCCAGCCCGCACGCGGCGGTGAACACGGAATAGAGGACGACGCTCAACATGAGCGCGCGCGTGCGTCCGAATCGGTCCGCGATCCAGCCAAAGCCGACACCGCCGGCCGCCGCCGCGAGCAACGCCACGGATCCAAGCGCGCCGCCGGCGGCAGGGGAGAGACCCAGTTCTCGACGAATGGCCGGGAGCGCGAGCGCGAAGAGCGTGACGTCGAACGCGTCGAGCATCCATCCCAGCCCGGCGGCCGCGATGGCGCGGCGGCCCTCCGGCGTTCCCTGACCCCACCACGCGAAGAGCGAAGTCACCGTCGCGGCCCGGCCACCGGCGCGATCGTGACCCCCGCGCGTTCGAGCCCGGCGCGAAGCGCGCGCGTCAATGCCTGCGCACCCGGCGTGTCGCCGTGGGTGCAAATCGTGTCCACGTGTGCCGACAGCTCGGAGCCATCGATCGCGGCAATCTTCCCTGCCGACGCCAGGCGCACGGCTCGCTGCACGACGGCGTCCGTATCGTGAATCACCGCGCCCGGGCGCGACCGCGGGGTCAGCGACCCGTCGGGCTCGTACGCACGATCGGCGAATCCCTCGGACGCGACCGCAAGGCCCGCGGCTTCGCCTGCTGACAGGAGCTCCGAGCCCGGAAGTCCAAAGAGGATCAACGTCCGGTCGAACGCGACCACCGCTCTCGCGACGGCGTCGGCAAGCGCGCGATCTTTCGCCGCCATGCTGTACAGCGCGCCGTGCGCCTTCACGTGACGCAGCCGGACCCCTTCACTCTGCGCCACCGCGGAGAGCGCGCCAATCTGGTAGAGGACCATGTCCTCCGTTTCCTGCGGCGTCACGCGCATCTCGCGCCGCCCGAATCCGGCAAGATCCGGAAAGCCCGGGTGCGCACCGACCGCGACGCCCGCCGCCGCCGCGAGACGGACCGTCCGGCGCATGACCGCCGGATCGCCGCCGTGGAACCCGCACGCCACGTTGGCTGACGAGATGCTCGCCATCACCTCGGCGTCTGCGCCGATGGTGTACGCGCCGAACGATTCCCCCATGTCGCAATTCAGATCGATTGTGATCATGACTTTCAAAGAGTTCTGCGGGGTTCAAAATTCGATCAGAATACCCGCCGACGGGACGATCGGGATGAGCGATTCGAAGAGGTTCGAGACGCGCCTGGTCGTCGTGTTGACGCCAGGCGGATTGAAGCGCACGTTCTCGCGGTTCAGCAGGTTGATCACCTCGGCGAAGAGGGTCAATCGCTTGCGGGACCAGTTGAACGTGCGGTTGGCCCGCACATCGACGCGCGCATATGTGGGCAGTCTCAGCGTGTTGCGGCTCGACGAGACGAAATAGTCGCTGCCTTCCTGTGCGTAGTACCCGGGCGCCGGCACGTTCGAGCCCGCCCGAAGCTTGGCGCTCACGCTCGTGCGGTCCGACACCCTGAACGACAGGTAGAGATTCATGGCGTGGCGCTGATCCAGATCGCTCCAGTAGGTCTCGTTCGTCTGTCGATCGGTGTGACGAATTCGCCCGTAAGAATACGCCAGCCATCCCGACACGCCTTTGGTGCTGCGGCGCTGGAACAGCAGCTCGACGCCGCGCGCGAAACCATCGAGGCTCGCCTGGTACCCAGCCGTCGCGGATCCGCGAACGACCCGGCCGTTCACGAGTCGCGTTTCAGCAGCCCGGCGACGAAAGAAGCCGGTCTCCTCTCGATCGAACAACGTGACCTGCCATCGCACCGATTCACCCAGGCGCTGCTCGAATCCCAGATCGTATTGCCCGGCGCGTTGCGCGCGCGCGCCGCGCATCCCGAGCGTGCCGATTACCTGCTCGAACTCGGGAAACTGGCGGTACACGCCGACCCCTCCGCGGAGGGCCGACGTCTTCGAGAGTTTCCACTCCCCCTGCAACCATGGCGACGCGGTTGTCTCCCCCGTCAGTGTCCAATGGTCCATCCGCGCGCCCGGAACGAGCGTCAGGGACCCCACCGTGACGCGGAGTTGCGCGTGGCCTCCCGAGCGAGTGCCCTGGCCGTGGAAATCGTTGATCGGGAGGTAGCGCCTGAGTCCGTTGCTGTATCGCTGGCGAAAGCGCGTCTCGTCGGTCCAGTCCACCTGTACGCCGGCGTCTGCCTGCAGGTTGGGGGTGAGCGCGAGGCTCGCGTCGAGCCGGCCCGCCGCTTCCTTGTCGTGCCCCTTGTCCAAGCTGACGAAGTCCGTTGTCTGGTTGCTGAACCGGTTGAACGCCGAGAGCGCCCGCGCGGTGAGGACGGCGCGAGACGTCGTGAGTCTCCAGGTGCCGATTCCGATCGCGGACGCGTTGCGACCCGTGAACAGATCCTGGGAGTCGAGATCCTCGCGACGTTCCTCGAGTTTCGAATGGCCCGCGAGCACGGTCAGCTCCACGCGCTGCGACGACGTGAGATCGAAGACGAGCTTGCCCTGGGTATCGGAAAATCCGAAGTTGAAACCTGCGCCCTCGTCGTAGAGGCGCTCGACCAGCAGCTGCAGGTAGCTCTGGCGCGCCGTGATCAACCAGGATCCGCGCCGGGCGTTGCCCAGCGGGCCTTCGCCGACGATCGACGCGCTCGTGCCGCTCACCGCCACCCGGGCCTGCCGCCGTTCGCGCGATCCCTCGCGGAGCCGGAAGTCCAGTTCCGCGCCGGTGCGGTTTCCGTAGCGCTGGGCGTATCCGCCGTTCAACAGCGTGACATCCTCGAGGATGTCGCTGTTGATCATCGCGACGGACCCCGATGACGATCGATCCTCGACGGCCCGGACGGTGTGGAGCAGAAACGGCGTCGAAAAACCGTCGACCGTCATGTTCATGTGACTGAAGTCGCTGCCCCGCACGCTGAACTCGCTGCGGAGATCGTCGCCCGATGCGACGCCGGGAAGCACCTGCACGGCCCGCAGCGGGTCGTCTGCCAGCACACCCCGAAGATTCTGGAGGTCGGCGCTCCCGAGCACCTGTTGCGCGGCGACGGCGGGTTCGGCGGGGCGGAAGCGATCCGCCGCCACCGTCACCGTCTCGCTATAGGTGCCGGTGCCCTCGCTGAGGGGGATCGTGACGTCAACGACACCGCCGGCGGGCACCTGCACGTCGCGGCGGACGAGGATGTAGCCGACGACCGAGATAAACAGGCGGCGGGGTCCCGGCGGCACGGCGGCGAGCCGGAACGCTCCAGCCCCGTCGGTCTGCGTTGACGGGCCACCGTCCTCGACGAGGACCAGCACTTTCCCAAGTCCGGCCCCCGTTCGGGCGTCCACGACGTGCCCGGTGACGATCCCGGGTTCCTGACCCCGGGCTTGTGCCGGAGATGTCAGCCACGCGAGAACGACCGCAAGCGCGACGGGTAGACCTGTCATCAGCTCGCCCTGATCAAAAATGTAATCGGGCTGCCAATTTCGTTTCCAGAGCGGCAGCATTTCGCGAGGTAAATGCCATAAAGACAGTGGTAAATCGAGCGGTACACCACTTGCTCAATTGGAGGGTGCAGGCGGCCTGAATATTTACGGCAGGGAGCCGTGAGTTGCTGGGGAGCCGGGTCGCCCGCAAATAATCGCAAGGGCATCGTCAGCATATGACGATGCCCTTTTTTATTGCTGATTGCTGGTTGATGATTGTCGATTGAACAGGCAATCAGCAATCAAACTGCGGCCCCCTCGGGGTACTGCAGTGCCAGCCGCAACTCCTTCGACAGTGATTCCACCGTCGTCCCGTGGCGTTTCCACGCGCCTTCGGTTTCGAAGCGCAGATCGCCGATGCGGCGGCCCCACGGGGCGATGACCCGGCCGATGGCGCGGAAGTCTGTGCGATCCGCGTGCTCCTGGTCGAGTCGCCGCACGACATCGGGTGCGACGCGGACGAACGCGCGCAGCGCCGTGGCGCTCTTGATGCTGTACTTCCGGCCGTTCCAGGCGGCGCCGAACACCTGCGCGGCCTGCTTCAGGTAGTTCACGAAGAAGCGTCTCGATTCCTCGCGGAACGCGTCGCCCTTGCGTCCCGCGCCAAACGCCTCCGACGCAAACAGCTTCTTCAGCTCCTGCGCGAGCGGCGCCTGCGCAACCCGTCCCTTGCCGACGCCGAGCAGCTTGATCTCACCGAACAGGGGCGAGTCCTCCCGATCGTTCAGCGCTCGAACAATGTCGTGCGCGGCGGCGAGACTCTCGTCGCTATAGAGCTGCCGTCCCGAGAGGGAGACGAGGTGCGAGGCATTGAGGCGCGTGTGCTTCGCGTTGATCGTGACGAACATCTGCACGACGTGATCGTCGGGGAGCCTGTCGAAAATGACCGCCGGGACCGTGAACGGCTCGTCGCCGAAATGTTCAATGTCGGCGTGGAGCGCCAGCAGGCGGTGTTGCCCGTCGATCGCACGAAGAATCCCTTCCCGCTCCGGCACCTTGAGCGTCCCGACCCAGGATCCCGGCTCGGCCGGTTCGAAGCGGAGGGCCTCGTCGCAGGAAATGATGACGGCGCCGGGAATCGACGGCAGGTCGCGCGCCTGGCGACACTGCTCGTAATACTGCACCAGCTCGTCGATTTTCTTCCGGATGATTTGGCGCTGATATGCCTTCTCGGTGGCCCCAATGCGCCGCTCGAGAAGTTCCCAGTTGACCTTGGTGGGGGCCGGCACCTTTTTCCGTCCGCCTCGGACCGGCTGCGACTGCTCGCCGTAACTGAGGACTTCGAAGCGGACGAGCTTGTCGATATCGCCCGCGCTCAGGGAGGCCTGATAAAACTGCACACCGAACTGCTGCATACGGATCGCGGCGACGCTAATCATAGGCGTTCAAGGCTTTTCGGCTTCCCTCAGAGCGGTTTGGGCTCTGGTGCTTGCCGCTCGCACATCTTATAGTGTGTCGGCGGCAGAATCTCAAGGCTTTGAGACGGCGGGCGAGGTGTGACCTTGTAAACTACTTGTTTTCAATTAGTTACAGTTTGAGCCGTTCGTCTACTCGCGACCGCGCGCACCACCCGATCCTTCACCAGCGAGCAGATCAACATGAAGATTGCGAACGCACCAAAGGCCACCCAGGCCTGCCGGTGCGTCAGCGTCTTGTGAATCGGGAGGGAAATCAGGCCGTACACCAGCTCGACGTGGATCCAGTAGACAAAGAGAGAGCTCCGGCCCAATTGCTCCATCGGGCTCCACGATCCGCGGACCGCGAACTTTCCCCACGCGGCGGCGATCGGAACCAAGAGCGTGAGGATCCCCGTCCACAGCAGAAAGTACGAGGGGGATCCACGCCAGAAATCCGAGTGCGCGTATGGACTCGGCAGGAACGACGCCCCGTATGCGCCGAGCGCCAGCGCAGAACCAGCGGCGAGCACCCGGGCGTTCAGCCGCGAATCGCGCGCCTGCGTGCGCGCGTCGTCCAGGAGGACCCCGATGATCGCGCCCGCGAACACGAACCCAGACGAGGGAAAGATACAGAAGTTCGAAAGTCCGCGGAGCGGGCGGATATAGGCCTCGATCGGATCCGGCAGCGAATCGAGGAGTGGCGTGGCGTGTGCGACCGGGGTCAGCAGCGATAGGCCAAGCGCCGTCGCAGCAAACGCGATGATTCGTGTGTGCCTCGATCCACACGCGCCCCACAGGGCACCGGCCGCCACGATGGACGGCCCCATGATGTTCAGGATATCGACCTTGAGCAGGGTGCGTGGAGGGCCCCAGCCGAGGATCCACGCCTGCAGGCGGAAGACGAACGCGAGCAGGAATATCCACGCACCGCGCTTCATCACCGCGCGGGCCGCGGCCTGCCTGTCGCCGGCCCGACGCCACTTCGAGCCCGCTGACAGCGCCACCGAGGCGCCGGCAAGGAACAGGAACAGCGGCGCTCCGAACCCCGCGACGATCATCGCCCAGAGGTACTGCCAGGACGCACGGGCATCGACGCGGGTCCAGCTGTCGAAGAGGTGCGCCTGGATCATGATGAGCACGGCGAGGCCGCGGACCCAGTCAAGGTAGCCCCGTCGTCCGACCCCGTCGGTCATGGGACGGGACACTAGACGCCCGGGATCACCGTGAACGTGAGGGTGAGTTCGATGTCCTGACGCATCGAGTGCCACACGGAGCAGTACTTCTCGCGGGATAGCTCGAGGGCGCGCTCGATCTTGTCGGCCGGTACGTCGCCGGTGATCGTGTAGTGGAGGGTGATGGCGGTAAACCGCCGCGGTTCGTCAGTCGCGCGTTGCCCGGTGAAATCGACGCGCAACCCGCGCAAATCGTGGCGACCTTTGGTCAGGACGTGCACCACATCCATGGCCATGCACCCGGAGAGCGCAAACCCCAGTGCCTGCATCGGTGACAGCCCCACGACGGATGCGCTGTCGAGAGACAGGTGAACGTCGCCCGACTTGCCGCCGAACACCAGGTCGTGTTCCCAGATCAGTTCAATCGTGGTGGGAGGCTTTGCGGCGACGTCGGCCATACCGGCATTGTACGATGACTTTTTTGACGGGGGTGGGCGCGCGGCCCGCCGCGAAGGGACGCCACGCCGGGCCGTGACGGACTACGCGGCCTGCGATCGGGGCGGCGGGTCGCGGCGAATGAGGCTGGAGATCGCCAGCCACGCGAGCGGCAGCAGAACGAGGAGGTACGTCAGGTACTTCCCGTAAATGCCATCGGGCCCGTAGGCCTCGGTCGCCTCGTGGAGCGGCTGACTGTTCGGGAAGATGTTGGCTTCGGTGAGCTCGTGGAAGCCGTAAATCAGTAGCTGCACGACGAAGACGAGAAGGAACACCGCGGTGACCTGGAAGAAACGCGAGAGATTGACCCGATACCCGTAGCGCGACCACAGCCACGCGATAAACGCCGCGCAGACAGTGCCGCCGGCGGCCCCGGCGATCACCTGCGTGGACTTCACGGTGAAGATCAGCTGCGTCATGAGCAGAGCCGTCTCCATCCCTTCGCGGGTGATCATGAGGAGGGTGAATCCGAAAACACCGAGGAACGCCGCGCGGCCGATCTTGATCGAGGAAGCCTCGAGCCGTCCTTCGATTTCCTTCTTCATCCGCCTGCCCGCGCGCCACATGTGCATCGTGAGCGACGCGACGAGGAACGCCGCCGTCAAGGCGAGCACCCCTTCCCAAAGCGCCTGGTTGTTGGCTTGCGCAAGGAGGAAGCCCGCCGCGATGCTGAGCGCCACCGACACGGCTATACCCCAGTGCACCGCAGGCAACAACGCCTTCCGCCCGGTCTTCTTCAAATACGCCAGGCTGATGGCGACAATGAGGAACGCCTCGAGCCCCTCGCGTAACGTGATGACGAACGCCTGAAACATGGTGTCCCTCGCGAGGGCCGCTGCCTTCGCCGCCCGGAAGCCACGCCTGATCGCCTGCTGATCCGGCGCCGATCGACATCTCCGGCGGTGAAAATGCGGCCGATCTCTGTTTTTAAGCCTATCTCCGCTATATCCGACCAGTCAAGTCGGCTTTCCGGCCTTGGCCGAATCCCGGCCCTGAAACGGCAGGGCCGCGAGTCGGATTTGAGACAAGCAGTTACTATGGTACTGACATGCTCAAACCATTCGTCGTGGCCGTGCTTGCCCTGCTTGCCGTCGCGACGGCTTACTCGGAGCAGCCCGGCGACGCGGCCCTTCTGGATCGCGCCAGGGCCCTGCACAAGCAGACGCCGCTCATCGACGGCCACAACGACTACCCGTGGGCGCTTCGGGAGAAGGCTCAGCGCAACCTCGACAAGCTCGACATCGCGAAGGCCCAGCCGTCGATCATGACCGACATTGCCCGGCTCAAAGCGGGTGGCGTAGGCGGACAGTTCTGGTCGGTATATGTGCCGGTCGAGCTCACCGGACAGAGCGCGGTGACGGCCACGCTCGAAGAAATCGACACCGTGCACCAGATGATCCGCCGCTATCCGGAGACGTTCGAGCTGGCGGTGACGGCGGATGACGTCGAGCGCATCTTCAAGAAGGGCGCGATTGCGTCCCTCATCGGCATGGAAGGGGGCCACTCGATCGACAATTCGCTCGCGGCCCTTCGCATGTTCCACCGGCTCGGCGCGCGCTACATGACCCTCACGCATTCAAAGAACACGGCGTGGGCCGATTCGGCGACCGACGAGCCGAAAGCCGGAGGGCTCTCACCGTTCGGCGAAGAGGTCGTCCGCGAAATGAACTGGCTCGGCATGCTCGTCGATCTCAGTCACGTGTCTCCCGCGACGATGGAGGATGCCATTCGTGTGAGCCAGGCGCCTGTGCTCTTTTCGCATTCGTCCGCGCGCGCGGTGAACGACGTCCCGCGCAACGTGCCTGACCACGTGCTCCAGCTGCTGCCGAAAAACGGCGGTGTCGTGATGGTGACCTTCGTGCCCGGTTTCCTGTCGCCCAAGGTGGCCGCGTGGAGCAAGCTGCAGACCGCGGAGCAGTCGCGGCTGGCGCAGCTGCTTTCGAACGATACGGCCGCCGTCACGCGGGGCGTCGAGGCGTGGACGGCGGCGAATCCCGCGCCGCGGGCGCTGGTCTCGGACGCCGCGGATCACATCGATCACATCCGGAAGCTCGCCGGCATCGATCACGTCGGTCTCGGCGGCGACTTCGACGGAATCACCAGCGTGCCCCAGGGCCTCGAGGACGTGTCGAAGTACCCGTCGCTGACGGCGGAACTGCTCCGCCGAGGCTACAAAGACGACGACGTCAGGAAGATCCTCGGGCGGAACGTGCTCCGCGCCATGCGGGAAGCGGAGAAAGTATCGAAGAAACTTCAGGCGGAGCGGGCGCCGTCGGTGATGCTCTTCGAGGTCAAATGAGCCATTCCCTGGGTCCTGTTATTTCCGCTCTCTCTGTGGCGATAGGCATCGGAATCACAATGCAGGGCGCCGCGTCCACCACGACCCGGATCGTGGCCATGGGTGACTCAACGACCGCGGGCACCCCGGCGTTCCGGTCCCCGATTGAGGCGCCGCCGGGCGGCCGCGGCGACGAGACGAGCCAATACGCGTACTGGCTGATGCAGTCGCACCCGGAGTGGACGGTCCTCAATCGCGGCGTCAACGGCGAACGCAGCGATCAGATTCATGCGCGCTTCGACCGCGACGTCGTGGCCGCGGCGCCAGGGGTTGTGGTGATCATTGCCGGTGTCAACGACGTCTATCAGGGCCGCACGGCCGCGCATGTCACCGGCGAGCTGGGCTTGATGTACGCGCGTGCCGCGCAGGCAGGAATTCGCGTCGTCGCCGGGTCGATCGTCCCGTACAACACCGCGACACCCGAACAGAACGCCCGGATGCACGCGATCAACGAGTGGATTCGCCGCCAGCCCGGGATCGCGTTCGTTGACACCCGTGCCGCCGTCGCGGCCGCGGGCAGGCCCGACATCCTGTTCGATTCGCCGGACGGCCTGCACCCGACCGCCGCGGGCTACCGCCGGATGGCCGACGCGATCCGCCCGATCCTCGAAACGATACTTCGATAGGCATAGGACCTCCCTCTGGAACACTTCCTGCACACTGAACCCAAAATGTCCATCCGAATACTTGCTCCGATGCTTGCGGCCGTGGTTCTCATCGCGCCCATGCGCGCGCAGGAGCCGCAGCGAACATTCAAGGTCACGACGAACACCGTCGCGTTGTACGTGACGGCAACGGATGCCGACAAGCGGCTCGTGCCCGACCTGGTGCAGGAAGATTTCGAGGTCTACGACAACGGCAAGCTCCAGACGGTGACGTCGTTCGACAACAAGCCGCTGCCTATTACGGTGGTGGTCATGCTCGATACGAGCGGCAGCATGACGCTCGCTCTCGATCTCGTGAAGAACGCCGCGGAACAGTTCCTCATTCGGATGATGCCCGAAGACCAGGGCATGGTTGGCGCGTTCAACGACAAGATCGAGTTTCATCCTGAAGGCTTCACGAACAGCCGCGACGAACTGGTTCGATCGTTGAAGGAGCTGGACTTTGGATATCCCACGCGCCTGTACGACGCCGTCAACCAGAGCATGGCGCAGCTGAAGGGCATCCCGGGCCGCAGGGTCGTGCTCGTGTTCACTGACGGCGACGACAACGCGAGCAAAGTCGGGTCGGGCGATGTGACCGATCGCGGGCGGCTCGAGGATGTGATGGTCTACTCCATCGGCCTCGAGAACGAATACTTCGACGGCGCTCGCAAGGTACGTTCGAGCCCCGATCGTGGGTTGAGGCGCCTGTCTGAAGAAACGGGTGGCGGGTTTTTCCTGCTCAAGAAGACCACTGAGCTGACGAGCACTTTTACGCGCGTCGCACAAGAGCTGCA
The DNA here is from genome assembly GCA_031404215.1 of Acidobacteriota bacterium. Classification (GTDB taxonomy): domain Bacteria; phylum Acidobacteriota; class Vicinamibacteria; order Vicinamibacterales; family 2-12-FULL-66-21; genus JALZOC01. Next base: position 5,233 of record JANNHC010000232.1, on the reverse strand, counting down.
CAGTCAGTATGTGCTCGGGTTCTCGCCGCAGGTGCTCGACGGTAAAGTCCACAAGCTCGAAGTCAGGCTGAAAAAGCCCGGAATGGTGGCGCGGGCGCGTAAGAGTTACGTGGCGACCACCGAACCCGTGACAGAACGGTGACCCCGTAAACTTTCGAGCGGTGTGGGCCGTCTAACTCTCCAGAAAGGCGGGACACACCATGATCGATTTTGATTTTTCGAGTAACGCCGACGCGCTCGTCGGGATTCTTCTAGCGGTCGCGATCCTCGCGGTCACCTTCGTCTAATCCCTTCCATCGCACCACGGCTCGGGCCGGATTCACGTGCGCGGGCGACGGGTGCGCGTCGCCCCACCACTTCCTTCCCTTTTCTTCGCCATCAGTCCCTCGCCCGCCGCTGTTTCGTCGCAGGTGCTAGAATCGCGCCTTCGGAATGTCGGCGTTCGCTTCGGCGCGTCCGGCATCAGAAGAGGGCAACCATGCGTCTCCTGACTCTCGCCGTCATTGTCATGTCCATCATCGCATCCGCGCAGCAAGGTCCCGGTGATCGCCCGGCGGTGAATCCGCGCGCCACCCGTTCGGTCGTGCTCGCCCGCAACGGCATGATTGCCACCAGCCAGCCGCTCGCGTCCGCCGCCGGGCTGCGCGTGCTGCAGCAGGGTGGTAACGCCTTCGATGCGGCGGTCACGGCGGCCGCAGTCCTTTCGGTCGTCGAGCCGACGATGAACGGCATTGGCGGGGACCTGTTCGCCCTCGTGTACAACGCGAAGACGAAGACCGTCCACGCGCTGAACGCCAGCGGACGCGCGGCCGCCGCGGCCACGCCTGAGGAGTTCCGGCGCCGCGGACTCGACGCGATCCCGTATCGCGGCGAGCTGTCGGTCAGCGTCCCCGGCGTGGTGGACGGATGGAACGAGCTGCTGACGAAGTACGGAACGTACAAGCTCGATCGCGCCCTCGAGCCGGCAATCGGGTACGCGCGCGACGGCTACGCGATCAGCGAAATCATCGCCACGCAGTGGAAGGACGCCGAGCCGATCCTCGCGCGGGATTCGGCGGCCTCGGCGACGTTTCTTCCCGGCGGCCACGCGCCCGCGGCGGGCGACGTCTTCAGGAACCCGCGGCTCGCGGCCTCTCTCGAGACCATCGCAAAGGGAGGGCGCGACGCGTATTACAAAGGCCCTGTCGCGAAGGCCATCGCGGATGACATGCGGCGCCGCAAGGCGCTGCTCACCGAAGCGGACTTCGCCGCGCACACCTCGGACTGGATCGATCCGATTTCGACGACGTACCGCGGGTACCAGGTGCTCGAACTGCCGCCCAACACCCAGGGCGTCGTTGCGCTGGAGATGTTGAATATCCTGGAGGGATTCGACCTCAAGTCGATGCGGCAGAATTCCGCCGAATATCTCCATCTGCTCGTCGAGGCCAAGAAGGTCGCGTTCGCCGATCGCGACGCGTGGCTCGCGGATCTGCGCGACGTGCCCCCCGCGGCATTGAAGCGGATGCTGTCGAAGGAGTACGCGGCGGAGCGGCGTAAGGAGATCAACCCGCAGGCCACGGGGGTGTATCAACCCTTGAAACTGGCCGGCGCGTCGCAGGCGCCTGAAGATCATCCCCAGGCCAAAGGGGACACGATCTATATGACCGTCGCGGATCGTGACGGCAACGTGGTGTCGCTCATCCAGTCGATCTTCGAGAACTTCGGATCGGGAATCGTCGCCGGTGAAACCGGGATTGTGCTGCACAACCGCGGCAGTCTGTTCACGCTCTCGAAGGGCCACCCCAACCTGCTCGCGCCGGGCAAGCGACCGTTCCACACGCTGGTGCCGGCGATGGTGATGAAGGACGGCCGGCCGTGGCTTTCGTTCGGGGTGATGGGGGGCGACATGCAGCCGCAGGGACACGTGCAGGTGCTGCTGAACCTGATCGACTTCGGCATGAACGTCCAGGAAGCAGGCGAAGCGCCCAGGTTCCGCCATTCAGCCGCGGGCCTCGCGCTCGAGTCCGCCATCTCCCCCGAAGCCCGCTTCGGCCTCAACCAGCGCGGACACTCCATCGTCACGCAGATCGGCATCTTCGGCGGCTTCCAGGGAATCCTCTTCGATCATCAGAAGGGCGTGATGATGGGTGGATCCGATCCGCGCAAAGACGGCCTCGCAATCGGTTACTAACCCCTTCGCCCTGAGCCCTGAGCCCTCTTCTTATGCCAGTTCTTTTGTCGGAGCAGGATGTGCGAATCGTTCTCTCAATGAGCGATCTCATTGAGGCGATGGAGGCGGCGCTGGTCCGATTCTCAGCACGCCGGGTCGCGCAACCGCTCCGCACTGTCCTCGAGGTGGGGCTGCAGAGGGCGTTCTTCGGCGTGATGCCCGCCTACATTCCCGATCCGGCGACGCTCGGTACCAAGGTCGTCACCGTCTTTCCCAGCAACACGGACGCCGGGCTGCCCACACATCTCGCCACAATCGTCTTGCTCGATCCCATGACGGGCGAACTGCTGTCGGTGATGGATGGCCGTTTTATTACCGAGGCGCGAACGGCCGCCGTATCGGCGGTGTCGGCGAAGCATTTGTCGCGACCGGACGCCTCGACGCTGGCAATCATCGGCTCCGGCGTCCAGGCGCGCAGTCACCTCGAGGCCATCGGGATCGTGCGTGATCTCGCAGCCGTCCGAGTGTGGAGCCCGAATGCCGCGAACCGTGCGGCGTTTTCGCGCGAGATGCAGCCACGCAGCCGCGCGCCCATCGTCACCGCGAAATCCGCGCGGGACGCTGTCGATGGCGCCGACCTCGTGGTGCTCGCGACGGCATCGCGAGACCCGGTCGTCGAGAGCGGTTGGATCGCGCCTGGTGCGCATGTGTGCGCCGTCGGCGCGTGCAGACCCGACCAGCGCGAAATGGATACCACGCTCGTCTCCCGCGGACGACTGTTCGTCGATTCGCGCACCGCTGCGCTCGCCGAAGCGGGTGACATCGTCTTGCCGATAAAAGAGGGGGCGTTCGACGACACCCACATCGTGGCAGAAATCGGAGAGGTGACCTCCGGCGCCGCGGCCGGGAGGACGTCGGCGGCCGAGGTCACGATTTTCAAGTCCGTCGGGATGGCGGTGGAGGATATCGCGGCCGCGCACCTCGCCTATGTGAAGGCGGCGGAGCGCGGCCTGGGTAGAGGATTCGTCCTCTGAACTTCGACCCCTGCGGGCCCTGAGTCTTGTGAGCCCTACTTGCTTTTTCGCCGCTCCGCCCAGCTCTTCTTCATCATGTCAGAAATGCGCTTTCGGGCTTCGGCAGACATCTTGCGACGGCGCTTCTTTCTCCCGTTTCCATCGGTCTGCTCAGCGAAAGAGCCCGGCGCACTGCCCGAGGCGGATGGACCCGCGGACGACGAGGCCCTGACGCCGGCACGGGCCCGCAGCTTCGCGGCTTGCGCCGTCAGGGCCGCGAGCCGCTCGCGCGTCTGGCCTATTTCCCTCTCGATGCCGCCAATGGCCCAGCCGATGAGTTCCGCCGATTTCAGCAGCACATTGCCTTTATTTTTTCTCGGTCGCCCTGGGGGCATTCACGTCCTCCTGAATCTCTATCTCTAGCCGGGCGCACTTTCGTCGCTTGCAGCGCGGACTATCATAGTCTCATGGACCGACGACCGCCCGCCATCGTCTTCACGGTCGCGGTTGTTGTCGTGGTCTTTTCTGCCCATGCAGGCGGGACCGCTACCCCCGGCACAACCCACTCGCCCCTTCAAACCGGCGGCGACCTTCGACAGCAGGCACTCGACCTCGCCTACAACCTTGATCATGACCAGGCTCTCGAGCTGCTTCGGCGTGCGGTGGCCTTGTCGCCGGACGATCCGGCCCCTCGTCGGTCGCTTGCCAGCGTGCTCTGGCTAAACCTGCTCTTCCGCCGTGGCGCAGTCACGGTGGATCATTACCTTGGTTCGTTCTCCCGATCGAGCATCGACCTCGCGAAGCCACCGGCGGACATCGATCGCGAGTTCAAGCTGCACGTGGAACGGGCCATTGTGCTGTCGGAACAGCGCGTCGCCGCGAACCCGAGGAGCCCTCAGGCGCATTACGATCTCGGCGCCGCGGTCGGGCTGCAGGCGTCCTACGTCGCGACGGTTGAGGGGAAAATGCTCGCAGGGTTTCGCGCCGCGCGGCGATGCTACGACGAGCACGAGAAGGTGCTTGCGCTCGATCCCACACGAATCGACGCGCGCCTTGTCGTCGGGACGTACCGCTATGTGGTCTCGACGCTGTCGGTGCCGATGCGCATGATGGCGTACGTGGCAGGCTTCGGTGGGGGACGCGAGCGGGGACTCCAGATGCTGCGGGAGACCGCCGAACTCGACACGAAGGGGAAGGCCGGCGTGGGTAACGACGCCAGGACGGATGCTCTGTTTGCCCTCGTGCTGATGTACAACCGCGAACGCCAGTACGACGACGCCTTGCGAGTGTTGCAGGAACTGCGTCGCCTTTACCCGCGTAACAGGCTACTGCTGCTCGAAGCCGGGGCTACAGCGCTTCGGGCCGGACGCGCGCAACAGGCCGACGGGATGCTCACCGAGGGCCTGTCGATGCTGGCAAAGGAACACAGGCCTCGCATCCCCGGCGAGGAAGGGCTGTGGCGGTACAAACGCGGCGCGGCGCGCGTGGCGCTGGGACGCACCGATACGGCGCTTCCCGATCTGCAAAACGCGAGCAGCGCGGATTCACAGGCGTGGGTGCAGGGCCGGGCGCGAATCGAGCTTGGACGCCTCGCGCTGAAGGGCGGCGACCACGGCGCCGCGGCGGTCGAGGCGCGCCAGGCGCAAACGCTCTGCGAGAGGGGACACGATCCCGCCTGCGTGCAGGATGCCCGCGTCCTGCTGAGGAGTTCCAATGGCCGGTAAGGTCAAGACTTGGGTCTGGGTCGTCTTGGCGATTGTCGTCGTCGGGACGCTCGGCGTCGTCGCCATGGCGGGCGTCGGCCTTTATTACTTTTCGCAGCACATCGACACGAAGAGCGTGTCGCCGGCGAACGCGGTGCGGGACTTCTAACTGGTCACGGCGAGGTTCACGGGGCATAAGCCGCTCATCGAGCTCGTTGAGCGGGGCCGTTACTTGCGATCGCACACCGACCGCACGCCCCCCTCCATCCCGAAGTCGCCCGAATCCATCAACGTCATGGCCTTCGATCCCGACGATGGCCGGATCGTGCGAGTCAATATTCCTTTCTGGCTCATCCGAATGAAAA
>JANNHC010000231.1:0-11403 GCA_031404215.1 Acidobacteriota bacterium | reverse complement strand
CCGGCACGAATACCGTGGTCAACAGCGCGTTCGGCAATCACAGCCCGCGCATCTTTCCGATTCCGCTGTACGACCCGATCTATTACGACTCGGGCAAGCGGAATGGCCGCAACGCGGACTTGAAGACGGCCAACTGGATCGGATTCTTTGCCGATGAAGTCAGCGGTAACAACATCTTCGGTCGCATCATCCCGATGGCGGGCATTCACGACAAGAACGGCCCCGCGCCAAACGCAGCGCTTCCCAAAGCAATTCGGCTGATTCACTAACGCCCATGGCACAACTCGCGGCATCCATCGTCAGCCACGACGACGAATTCAAACGGCAGGTCGCCACGCTCCTGCGCTCGTGCGGCGTTCCGGTCGGTATCGTGGAGGAGCGCAGGCCCGGCGGCGAAACCGCCGGCCCCGACGTCGTGGTCGTGGACATCCGCGCGGACGCGTCGTCGGGGATGGCCGCGATCGAGCGGTTGCGCGCGGGTCATCCGACCGTGGCGCTCTTTGCCATCGCCGCATCCCCAGAGCCCGACCTGATTCTGCAGGCAATGCGGGCGGGCGCGAACGAATTCTTCGCGTGGCATCCAAGCGGCACTTCGCAGGCGTCGCGCACGATGGAGGAGTCCTTCCACGGAGCCGTGCGCCGGACGGCGGCCCGCCATGCCGCGGCGACGGCGGGTGCGCGCCAGCCGTGCGTCACGCACGTGTTTCTCGGCGCCAAAGGCGGCGCGGGCACGACGACGGTCGCGGTGAACTGCGCGGTGGAGCTCGCACGTCTGACCAAGCGGCCGACCGCCATCATCGATCTCAAGCCGTGTCTCGGCGAGGTGGCATTGTTTCTTGGCGTGCGTCCGCGGTTCACGGTGCTGGACGCCATCGAGAACCTGCACCGCCTGGACCGCGACTTTCTGCGGGAGCTGATGGCGCGGCACAAGTCCGAGCTCGACATTCTCGCGGGGTCCGAACAGTTCGATCGCCCCAACGGACAGGATGCCGGCGCCATCGAAGAGCTGCTGCGCGTGCTGTCACGGCTGTACGACTACATCGTGATCGACGCCGGCAACATGATCAATTCATGCGCCGTGTCGGCGCTGTATGCGGCCGATACGATTTTTCTCGTGACGAACCCGGATGTCCCGTCCATCCGCAACGCGCAGCGGCTCGTGGATCGGGTGCGCCAGCTCGGCGCCGGCAGCGAGCGCGTGAAGATCCTGCTCAACCGCGTGTCCGACCAGAACCTGATCGCACCCAAGCAGATCGAGACCGCGCTCGGTTACGGGATTCACCACACGTTCTCGAGCGACTACCGCACCGTCTCGACCGCCCTCAACTCGGGCGTGCCGCTCGCGCTCACGAACAACTCGGAACTCGCGACGCAGTTCAACAGTTTCACCCGGCACCTGCTTGGCGTCCAGGAGGACGTGAAGCCGGAGCCGGAAAGGCGCCGAGCGTTTCTCGGGCTCCTCTGATCCGGAATCATTGCCATGTCTCTGTCCCTAAACGTTCCGCCGACTCCCGGGGCCATTCCTGCGGCGCGAGTGCGTCCCGAGGCGCCTCGTCCCCAGTATCTCGAGCTCAAGGCCAATGTCCACCGGAAGCTGCTCAACCGGCTGAACCTTGAAGCCCTGGCGTCCGCCGAGCGCTCACGCGCGGAAGCAGAAATCCGGACGCTCCTGTTCGACCTGATTGCCGAAGAAGGCATGCCGCTCAGCATGACCGAGCGGGAAGGAATTCTCGGCGACGTCATTGACGAGGTCTTCGGCCTCGGGCCGCTCGAGCCCCTTCTGCGCGACCCGACAATCAGCGACATCCTGGTCAACACGCACAAGCAGGTCTACGTCGAGCGCCAGGGCAAGCTCGAACGGCTGCCGACGACATTCCAGGACGACAAGCACCTGATGCGCGTCATCGACCGTATCGTCAGCGGTGTCGGCCGGCGCGTGGACGACAGCTCGCCGATGGTGGACGCGCGGCTGCCGGACGGATCGCGCGTCAACGCGATCATTCCGCCGCTGGCGGTTGACGGCCCGCTGCTTTCCATCCGCCGTTTTCCGGCGGAACGGCTGAAGGCGGAAGATCTCGTGACCATCCGCTCGCTGACGCGGCCGATGCTCGAGTTCCTCGAGCACTGCGTGCGCGCGCGCCTGAACATGCTGATCAGCGGCGGCACCGGTGCGGGCAAGACGACGCTCCTCAACGTGCTGTCGAGCTTCATCTCGGAGCGCGAGCGTATCGTGACGATCGAGGACGCCGCCGAGCTCCAGCTGCACCAGGAGCACGTGGCGCGCCTCGAAACCCGGCCGCCCAACGTCGAAGGCAAGGGCGCCGTGAAGCAGCGGCAGCTGCTCGTGAACTCCCTCCGTATGCGTCCCGACCGGATCGTGGTCGGCGAGACCCGAGGCGAAGAGGCCCTCGACATGTTGCAGGCCATGAATACGGGCCACGACGGGTCGCTCACGACCGTCCACGCCAACACGCCGCGGGACGCGCTGTCGAGAATCGAAACGATGATCGCGATGGGCGCGACGAACCTGCCGGAGCGCGCCATGCGCCAGCAGATCGCCGCCGCCATTCAGATCGTGATTCAGCAGTCGCGCATGAGCGACGGCACGCGCAAGGTGACGAGCATTTCCGAGATCACGGGCATGGAAGGCGACGTCATCACCATGCAGGAAATCTTCCTCTTCGAGAAGGCAGGCGTCACGCAGGAAGGCAAGGTGATCGGGCGGTTTCGCGCGACCGGCGTCCGGCCGAAAGCGTGCGAGCGCCTGAAGACCTCCGGTATCCACCTGCCCCCCGACATGTTCGAAGGCGTCACGGAGGTGCGGTGATGGCGCTGATGATCGCCCTGCTGTCGGCGTTCGTGGTGGGCATCGGCCTGGTCATGGCCGCCTACCTCGGGCTGACCAAAGTCCCGGGCATGCTCGCGCAGCGCAAGCTGATGGGCCGGCTCCAGGCGTTGTCGGCGCCGCTCGACGAGCCGGACGCCGTGAAGGCCCTCGTCAAGGCCAGCAACAACGGCGTCGTACCGTCCTTCGATCGCATGATGGCCGATACCGCGCGCGGGTCGGCCGTGTCGCGCTGGATCGAACAGTCCGGGATGAAGGCGAGCATCAGCGGCGTGCTCCTCGTCTCGACCACGCTGGCCCTGCTGGGGGGGCTTGCGGCCGCAATGGCCACGCGCGCGCCGTGGTCGGTACCCGTCGGCGCGGTGATCGGCTTCGCGCTGCCGTTCATGGTGCTGCGCTTCAAGAGGACCCGCAGGCTGCGGGCGTTCGAGGAGATGTTCCCGGAAGCGCTCGATTTGATCTCGCGCGCGCTCAAGGCCGGGCATGCGTTTGCCACCGGCCTCAAGATGGTGGCCGACGAGATGAGCGAACCGGTCGGTCCCGAGTTCAGGAAGACGTTCGACGAACAGAACTTCGGCCTTCCGCTCAAGGACGCGCTCGAGAACCTGACGCTGCGCATCCCGCTCCTCGACATGCGCTTCTTCTCGACCGCCGTGCTCATCCAGCGCGAGACCGGCGGCAACCTCTCCGAAATCCTCGAGAACCTCGCGCACGTCGTTCGCGAGCGGTTCAAGATTCTTCGCCAGGTGCGCGTGTACACGGCGCACGGCCGGCTGACCGGCTATGTGCTGCTCGCGCTGCCCGCGGTTCTCGCGATTGCGCTGTCGTTCATCAATCCTGAACACATGAACATGCTGTTCCGCGAGCGCATCGGGCAGATCCTGCTCATGGTTGCGATCGGCATGCAGATAGCCGGGTTCGTGTGGATCCGGCAAGTCGTCAAGATCGAGGTGTAGCGTGTCCATGCTCCTGCCTCTCCTCGCCTTCGTGTTCGGATCGCTGATTATCGCGGCCGTGGCCCTCGTCCTGATCCCGAGCAAGGCGGTCGCGATCGATCGGCGTCTCGAGGAGCTGACGCTCAGCCACGAGCCGGACGCGGCACGGACGCCGCGCCTCCAATCGATCGGCGCCATGCTCAAGCGGATCGGCGAGAAAGTGCCGCGGTCCCCGAAAGAGATGGGCTCTCTGCGCCTGCGCCTCGTGCAGGCCGGATACCGGCGCGAAGAGGCCCTGACCATATTCTTCGGCATCCGCGTGATGTGCGCGTTCGGGCTCTTTCTGTTCTTCTCGACGTCGATCGTGGCGCGCCCGAACATGACGATGGCGCTGGCGGGCCTGGGCGCGGGTTACGTGCTGCCCGGGATGGGGCTCGCCCGCCTGGCGAAACGCCGCGCGCACAGGATTCGTCTGGCGCTGGCCGACGCCCTGGACCTGCTCGTGGTCAGCGTCGAGGCGGGGCTCGGGCTGGACCAGGCCATGTCGCGCGTAGGCAGTGAGCTCGCGTTCGCATATCCGGACCTGTCCGACGAGTTGAAGCTGATCAACCTCGAACTGCGCGCGGGCAAGCCGCGGTCCGAGGCGCTGCGCAATCTCGCCGACCGCACGGGTGTGGACGACCTCAGCTCGCTCGTGACCATGCTGATTCAGACCGACAAGTTCGGCACCAGCGTGGCCCAGTCGCTGCGGGTCTACTCGGAGACGCTGCGCACCAAGCGGCGCCAGCGCGCTGAAGAAGCGGCGGCGAAGACCGGCGTGAAGATGGTGTTCCCGCTCGTGTTCTGCATCTTCCCCGCGATCTGGGTCGTCACGATTGGTCCGGCGGCCATCCGCTTCATGACCGTGCTCTTCCCGCTGATTGACAACATGAAGAAGTAGCAAGAGTGCCGAGGATGTCAGGGCCGGGAGAAGCAGAATGGCGTTGGTTGCCAAAAACATAGACACGGGAACCGTGGTGGGTGACCGCATCGGCGTGGCGGCGACGCGGGCGACGCGGGCGGTGGGGCTGCTGTCGCGCGAGGGTCTCGAGCCTGGCGAGGGGCTGTGGATCGTGCCGAGCCGCGGGGTGCATACCTGCTGGATGCGGTTTCCCATCGACGTTATCGCACTCGACGATCGCGGCGTGATTATCGACCGGGTCGTGCACTTGAAGCCGTGGCGGATTCGGTTGCCCCGGCGTGGAACGGCCGGAGTCCTCGAGCTTCCGGCGGGAACGCTCGACGCGTCGGGCACGTTCGTAGGTCACCGAATCGAGTTTGCACAGGCGTAAGCCGGGAGCATGTCATGACGCCAGTCGCCGTCGCCGAGCCGTTCATCATCAGGACGACGCCGGCGCCACCCGCGCCTCCCAGCACTATCGAGGAGACCGGGCTCCATCCCGATACGCTCGCGCAGCTGCTGCTGAAGACCCTCATCGCGGGCGAGGCGAGCGGCACGGGCCTGTCCGAGAGGCTGCGCGTGCCGTACTCGGTGCTCGACGCACTCATTCAACACGCCCGGGTGGAGAAACTCCTCGAGGTCCGCGGCGCCACCGGCACCGGCTCCGCCGGTTACCGTTACGCGCTCACCGACCTCGGTCGGGACCGCGCAGGCCAGTTCCTTGACATCTGCCGGTACGTGGGGCCCGCGCCGGTGCCGCTGGCGCAGTACAACGCCTACGTGCGTGCGTGCATGGACGCCCGGCCGTACCTCGACCGCAAAACCCTGTCGGCCGGCTTCGAGCACCTGGTCGTCGGAAACGGCATGCTCGATCAGCTCGGCCCGGCGGTGAATTCGGGGAAGGCCCTGTTTCTGTACGGCGCCCCGGGCAACGGCAAGACGGTCGTCGCGGAAGGCATCGGCCGTGCGCTCGGCGGCGAGATGCACATGCCGTTTGCGGTGGACGTGGACGGACAGATCCTCACGATGTACGACCCGGTCAACCATGAGCGCGTCGCCGAAGCCTCGAGCGCCCAAAGCGTCATCGCCTCCGCGGTGCTCGATCGCCGATGGGAATGCGTCCGCCGCCCGGTCGTGGTGGTCGGTGGTGAGCTCACGCTGGAGATGCTGGATCTCACGTTCAACCCGATCTCGAAGTTCTACGAGGCGCCGATTCAATTGAAGGCGAACGGCGGGGTCTTCGTCGTGGACGACTTCGGACGCCAGCGGATTCCGCCGCGCGACCTCCTGAACCGGTGGATCGTCCCGCTCGAAAGCCGCGTGGACTTCCTGACGCTGCACACGGGCCGCAAGTTCGAAGTGCCCTTCAACGTCTTCATCGTGTTCGCCACCAACCTCAAACCCGAGTCGCTCGCCGACGAAGCGTTCCTGCGCCGCATCCCGTACAAGATTCTCGCGAAGAATCCGACGATCGACGAGTACTGCCGGATCTTCGAGCTGAATTGCCGGAAGCGCGGGATGCCGTTCGACGCGGTGATGGTGGAGTACCTGGATCGGAAGTACTACAAGCCACGCAAGCTGCAGATGCGCGCCTGTCACCCCCGCGATTTGATCTCGCAGGTCGTTGACATCTGCCGGTACACGAACCGCGAACCCCTCATCACGCGGGAGCTGCTCGACGCGGCGTGCGGCAGCTACTTCATCGAGGAGTCTGAATCGCAGGGAGCCGGCGCATGAAGCGGCTTGCGTTGAGTCTCACGGCGCCGTTCGACCTGTCTCCCGCCCGCGGCGCGGCGTCGCGCCTTGACCTGGAGCGGCTGTCCGACATCGCCTCACGCGCGATCGTCGTCGTGCTGTTTTCGATGATGGCGATCCGCTTTGGTTCCGACTTCCTCTCGACCGGCCGGCTGACCGGCCTGCTCCTGCTCGTCAGCGAGATGCTCGTCGTGGTGCTCACCGTGATGCGCCGCTCGGCCGCGGCGATGGATCGCAGCATGCGCGCGCGCCTGTTGACCGCACTGTCCATGCTGGGACCGCCGCTCCTCCAGCCGGCACACGTCGCGGCACTTGTCCCGGAGACGCTCACGGTTGCGGCGTCCGCCGTCGGTCTGGCCATCGTGATCGCCGGAAAGCTCACGCTCGGCCGCAGCTTCGGACTGATGCCGGCCAACCGCGGAATCGTGTCGTCGGGGGTCTATCGCATCGTCCGGCACCCCATCTATCTTGGGTACCTCGTCACGCACGTGGCGTTCCTCGCCGCGACCCCCTCCGCCTGGAACATCGCGGCGCTGCTCGCCGCCGACGCGGCGCTTCTTGCGCGCGCGGTGTGCGAAGAACAGACCCTCTCCCGAGACGAGCGCTACCGCGTGTATCAGCAGTCCGTGCGCTGGAGAGTGTGTCCGGGAGTGTTCTGAAGAGCTCAGCGCCCGGGGACTCAGGGCGCAAAGCTCAAGTTGAAATCATTTTCTGAGTGTCGCGATGGTTGCCCCGAGGTGCGAGTCCTGGGCATCCACGAAGCCTTCGACCAGCGGGTGCCTTTCAAGCGCGGCCTGAACGATTCCGCGCTGCACCCCTCGGCCCCGGCCGTGAATCAGCCTCACCTCCCGAAATCCCGCCGTATGGGCGGCGTTCACGTACTCCTCGACGACTGACTTGATGTCGCGCGGATGGAAGGTGTGGAGATCGATCGCATCTTCGATCGGAACGTGCACGGCGGTTCCTCTATCGCTCGGCTCTATTCTGGCTTCCGACTTCATTTCTCTCTGCTCGCGGGGCCCCACCTCCGCTCGCTCTCGCTCGGGGGCGCCGCTCCGCGGCGCTTCCCTCCGGCCCCTCGCTCGGGCCGCAGGCGCTTCCCTAAGCCCTGGACGCCGAGTCTTTGTCATACGTGGCCGTCACCGTCGTGCTGATCCCACCGCGCACGGAAAAGTCGCCAATCACCGTCATGCGGCGGGGGCTGCATGCGGCGACGAGCTCGTCCAGGATCTGGTTGGTGACCGCCTCGTAGAAGATCCCCTTGTTCCGGAATTCGATCATGTAGTACTTGAGGGCCTTCAGCTCGAGACAGCGCTCATCCGGAATGTAGCGGATGATGATCTCGCCGAAATCGGGCAGCCCGGTCTTGGGGCAGACGGACGTGAACTCGGGACAGCGGATTTCGATGTCATAGTCCCGCCCGGGACTCGGGTTTGGGAAGGTTTCCAGCGTCGAGCTCGACATGATCGAAAATTGTAGCATTCCGGCCCATTTTCATGGGTTGCCGGCGGGGCCGTCATTGACACCGTAAAACATCGCGCGCTAGGATGTGGCCTGATTTCACAGTCGTTCGATAACGCGCGCGTTCTGTGTGCTCGAGGTTCACGTCGAGTGCAGGGCCCGCGCTCGAGTCGAACGGCCATATTTCTCCGCTGCCGCCGCACGCGCGCGCGGCCGCGAGGCGGGTCTTAGAGAGCGCGCACAAGCAAGGGGAATAGCCGATGGTAGAGGCCCGCAGGATGGGCAAATCCGAACTCTTCTCGCACTTTGCGGATCGCTTCGAAGTGAAGCGGACGCAGGCGCGGGAGTTCTTCGACGAGCTGAACACGCTGGCGGAGAAGGAGCTCAAGCGCTCCGGCGAGTTCGTGCTCCCGGGGATGGTGAAGCTGGTTGTTCAGAAGCGTAAAGCGCGCATGGGCCGCAACCCGGCGACGGGCGAAGCGATCAAGATTCCCGCCAAGACCGTGGTCAAGGCGCGCATCGCGAAGCAGCTCAAGGACGCTGTGTTGCCCCGCAAGTAAGGGCAGTTCGCTCGGCTCGTGCTTCAGGCGGAAGCACCTTACTTCGGCCCCTGGCGCCCCCGGAGGCGGGCCGCCAGCGGGCCGATTGTTTTTCCGCCCGTCGCCCGGGCGGCGACGCGTCGGCGGATGACACTCAGGCAGCGACGGATGGCCGTGCCGCGAGCATCCGGCTGTACACCGTCGCCGGCGCCAGCCGCTCGACCTTCGACTCGAGGCTCGACATCGAGTCGTCGTCCAGAATGATGCGATCGGCCGCGGCAAGCTGGACCTCACAGCTGAAGCGCTGCCCACCACGGGAAGTGATCACTTCGTAGAAGCGTAATGTGTAGCCCGTACCGTCGACTTCAATTTCACTGGCCTTCACGAGTTTCCGAAACATCTGCATCCCTCTTTTCTCGTTCTCCATCCTTCGCGACGATCATTTGAACCTCGCAGAACCTGTAGAACCCTGTAGCACGCCGTAGAACGCCTGTTTACCCCGCCACGAGCATCGGTCGTGCTGAGGTCCGCGGGAACTCCAGCACGAACGTCGTGCCCTTGCCGACTTCGCTCGCCACAGAAATCGTGCCGCCGAGCTGTTCGACAATTTTTTTAGAGATGGCGAGCCCGAGTCCCAGCCCGCGGCGCTTGGTGGTCACAAAGTCTTCGAAGATTTGGCCGATGCGCTCCGGCGGAATGCCACAGCCTGTGTCGTAGATCCGGACCTGCACCCGGTCGCCCCGATCCTCGCTGGCGACGACTATCAGGCCTCCTGGCGCGGTGGCCTGGATGGCGTTCAGGATGAGGTTGCGATAGACGCGGCCGAGCGCGAACACGTCGCCTTCGATGTAGACGGTTTCCCGCGTGAGCTCGGTGCGCAGCGTGAGCCCGGCCGTCTCGGCGTGCTGCTCCATCGCTTCCGACGCGTCCGCGACGGTGCGGTTCAAGTCGACCGGGAAGCGCTCCAGCGGAATCGGCCGCGCAATGTTGCGTAGATCGTCGAGCACGCGCTTGATGATCACGAGCTCGCGCTCGACGGTCTTCTTGAACGTCTCGCGGTACTCCATGTCCTCGAACATCTTCTGAATGAGCTTGCAGCTGTTGCCGATGTTCTGGATTGGATGTGACAGATCGTGAACGAGGCCGGCGGCAATGCGGCCGAACATCGCCTGGCGTTCCTGCTTTCTGATCGCCTCCTGAAGTTCCACCAGCCGATCGGCCATGGAGTTGAAGGCGTCTCCCAGCTGCCGGATCTCGTCCTGCCCGGAGAGCGCAACCCGCTCATCCATCCGGCCTTCCGCGATCGCGCGGGTCACACGCGTGAGCGCGAAGATGCGCCGGATGAAGGATCGGCCCCAGAGCCAGCCGAGGACCACTGTGCCGAGCAGGGCGAGTCCGATGGCCGCCAGGAGCTGTCGCTCGAGCGAGTACGTCACCGCGAACGCTTCCTCTGTGGGCTGCTCAACCAGCACCGTCCATCGGGGATTGCGCACCGCGGCCGCGACGGCGAGCAGACGTTCCTGGCGCCCGTTGTAGAACTTCGTTGGCTCGGTCGAGGGGGGCGTCTGGCGCAGGCCGGACGCAAGCTTCTCTTCTTCAGGGTAGGCGGTTGCCCCGATGGCGATGAGGCTCTTGTCGTTGGGATTCCCGTGCGCGAGCAGCCTCGCCCGCTCGTCCATCAGGAGCGCATAGCCCTGGCTTCCAACGTTGATGCTGTCTACGGTCCGCCACAGCTCCTCGAGGGACATCTCCGCAACGATCCAGCCCGGATCTCTCCCGCCACCGGCCAGTGAAACGGCGATGGTCGTCGTCGGCAGGCCATCGGCGTCCATGCGGGGCGTTTCAACGTAAAAAGCGGCCTTGTCTATTCCCCCCGCGGCCGCGGCGTTCGGGATCGTCAGCGTGGACGCGGAGATGCGGCTCGTCGCCAGGATGCGCCCGCCCCCGTCGAATACGGAGATTTCACGGAATTCCTGAAAGTCGAGGACATGATTGCGGAGGATACGCTCCTGCTGCCAGCGTTCGAGTTGCGTGCCGCGGATCTGCGTGGCGATCGACGACAGCACCCGGACGTTGTTGTTGAAATACAGTTCGATCCGGTAGGCGATCTGCTGTGCGACGGCCTGGTTCCCCGCTCCCACGGACTGCTCGGTGCCTCTGCGCAGCGAACTGACCGATACCAAGCCGTACACGACGAGCGGAAGGACCGCAGCGGTGGCGATGAACAGCACGAAGCGGCCGGTGATACGCCTCATCGCACGGCTGGCTGGTCCGTTGCCGGTCGCCACTTCCACAAGTTCGAAAGGAGCTCGAAATTCGAACGGTCGCCGATGTCAAAGCGCGTGTCGATCGCGCGGGTCGTTTCCGGCCACGCGAGAAATGCCGCGGGAACGTCTTCGTAGAAACGCTCGCGCAGATCGGCAACCGCGGTCCGAACCTCGGCGTCGGGTCTGACCGTCCGCAGGCGTTCGAGAACGGAATCGACGCCGGTGTAGCCGGAGTTCTGATACCCGGCCCCGTCGGCCGGGGAATGCCAGAATCGGTACGTCCAGTCGAAGGACTTGCCGCTGGTCAACTGGTAGAGGAACGTATCGAAATCGCCGCTGCCGGCTCGCCGCTGCAACTCCAGCGCGTCGGTCCCTTCAAGCACGAGATCGATCCCCACCTCCGCGAGTTGCCGCTGCAGCAGCAGCGCGATGTGTTCGAACTGCCGGTCGTTCCAGAATACGCAGCGAATCGAGAACCGGCTGGCCATGCCTCCCGTCGCGGGAGGTGGCCGCATCGGCAGGCCTGCCGCGTCCATTCGAAGCCGGGCGGCATTGGGGTTGTAGGCGTACCGGCGAACGGCCGCGTTGTACGCCCAATGGAACGGCCAGACTGGATCGTCGGCGACGCGGCCACGCCCGCGCATTGCCTGCTCGACGATCT
>JANNHC010000230.1:0-1741 GCA_031404215.1 Acidobacteriota bacterium | reverse complement strand
CACTCGGTTTCGGTTTTATGCTGAGATTCGAACCTGGGACCTTGGCACTAAGAACACGCCCTGAAACCCAAAACTAAAAACCTGAAACGGATCTGATTCAATGCGACTCATCATCACCGGCGGCGCCGGGTTCCTCGGGATGCGCCTTGCCCGCACGCTGCTGGACCGGGGAACACTGCAGGACGAGCGCGGCCGCGATCGACAGATCGAGCGGATCGTGCTCGTCGATGTGGTCGAGCCGCAAACGGCCGGCGATCCGCGCCTCTCCGCCGTGACAGGCGACCTCTCCGATCCCGCACTCCTGAAGCGCGTCGTGGACGCCGAGACGGCATCGATCTTTCACCTGGCGGCCATCGTCAGCGGGATGGCCGAAGCGGATTTCGATCTGGGCATGCGCATCAACGTGGACGCGACGCGAGGCCTGCTCGACGCCTGCCGTGCGGCGGGGACACGGCCGCGGGTCGTGTTCACGAGTTCCGTGGCTGTGTACGGAGGCGAACTACCGGCGGTCATCAGTGACGCCACGGCCCTGAACCCGCAGACGTCATACGGGGTCCAGAAAGTGATTGGCGAACTGCTGATCGCGGACTACACGCGGAAGGGGTTTGTCGATGGACGGAGCCTGCGGCTGCCGACGATCAGTGTCCGTCCGGGTCGCGCGAACGCCGCCGCCTCATCCTTCGCGAGCGGCATCGTCCGCGAACCACTGAACGGCGAGGATGCCGTGTGTCCGGTCGGTTCCGACGCGTTGATGTGGCTGGCGTCACCGGAGACGGCAGTGGCCAGCCTGATCGCCGCACATAATCTTCCGTCGGCTGCGCTAGGCGATCGCCGGTGGATTAACGTGCCGGGCATCTCGGTGACGACCGGTGAGATGGTCGCCTCGCTCGAGCGGGTTGCCGGCCCAGACGTCGCGAAGCGGGTGCGATGGGAACTCGATCCGCGAATCGAACGCATGGTCCGCGGCTGGCCCGGCAGGTTGGACAACTCGCGCGCACGCGCGTTGGGCTTTCCCGTCGATGAGAGCTTCGACGCAATGATCCGGCGCTATATCGAAGAGGATATGCGAGCGCCCTGAGGAGTGAACCTCAAGGTATTCCGCCGCCGGGTCTTCCTTCATGAATCCTCGCGGCAGGCTCGCCATCTCGTGCGCATCCGGCAGCACCTCGCCGACACGTACCCGGAGATCCGGAGTATCGAGCGATCCGTTCGATTCAAAAGGGCGGCAACAAGGCGAGATCGCGCCATGGATGCCATAATTGCCGCCTGTGAAGCGCCTGCCGCTCGTCCTCATCGTGCTCGTCGCCGTCTCGGGCGCGTTGTGGTGGAAGTACCACGCCCGGCCGCCGACCTCCGCTGCCGCCGTCTCGGCTGGAAGCCGCGTGAACGTCGTCCTCATTACGGTCGACACGCTGCGCGCCGATCGGCTCCGCCGCGGTTTCACTCCCGAGATCGATGCGCTCGCGGACGCCGGGACGCGCTTCGTGAACGCCCGTGCCGCGGTGCCGCTGACGCTGCCATCACACGTGACGATCCTGACCGGTACGCTGCCCCCTGTGCATGGTGTCCGGGACAACGGCGTTGCGTTCAAGCCAGGCCCGCAGACGCTCGCGCGAGTGCTGCACGACGCAGGCTACCGCACCGGCGCGTTTGTCGGCGCGTATGTGCTGAACCGTGTGTTCGGCCTCGCCGATGGGTTCGACACGTATGACGACCGGGTCCACCGGAACCCGGCTCTCGG
>JANNHC010000229.1:0-1920 GCA_031404215.1 Acidobacteriota bacterium | reverse complement strand
CCCCGGCTCAAAGCTCTGGAAGACGAACCCGGTGTGGTTCACCAACCGGGTCGAGCACTCGGGCCTCTTCTGGCATTTCGTGGATCTGGTCTGGATCTTCCTCTTCCCGACCCTGTATCTTCTGTAGGCGGCATCCATGACAGCACGAAGAGCATGACAAGCATGACGAGCGACCACGCAGCTGACATCGACCGACAGGTCAGGATCTACATCACCGTCTTCGTCGCGCTCATGGCCTTGACAATCATCACGGTGGCGGTTTCTTACCTCGACCTTTCACCGGCGATGGCCATTACCGTGGCGCTGTCCGTCGCGACCATCAAGGGAACGCTGGTGGCCTGCTACTTCATGCACCTGATCTCCGAGAAGAAGCTGATCTACGCGGTCCTCGTGATAACGGCCAGCTGCGTCGTCGGGCTGCTGGCCCTTCCCGCCCTCACCCACAGCAGCGGTTACTGGATTCACGAATGACACGAGCGACCGAGCGACGGCGAGGGAGCCACGCGCGCGGCTCTGGGCCGGTAGGGGTCCCCGCAAGCGCGCGTGCAGGGGGGTCCGGCGGGGCGAAGCCCCCCGGAAACCAATGAGCCTCAGGTGGGTCCATGCGCTGCTGATCCTCCTCTCCGCGGCCCTCGCGGTGTTGTTCGGTGTCTGGTGCCTTGGCCTGTACGGACGGGAGGACGGGGTCGCAAGCCTGATCGCGGCCGTCGCGGCGTTCGCCGTGGCGTTCGGCCTGATCGTCTACGACTCGTGGTTCCTGCGCAAGACGAGGACGCTGCGATGACCCGCCTCCGCTTCGCTACGGCGCGGCACGCTGTGATAACGGCTGCCTTCGTGCTCATCGGCGGGGGCACGAGCGTCCTCGCCTGCCCGATGTGCTTCGGGGCGGAGGAGACCTCGATGATCGAGGGGACGAAGCTCGGCGTTCTGGTGATGCTGGCCATCACGCTTGCGGTGCAGGGCGCGTTCGTGGCCTTCTTTCTCTATCTCCGCAAGCGCGCGAAGCGCGTCGCGGACGTCGAACTCGACTCCGAATGGTCGGACCTGCAAAGTGCGCCGAGAAGATCATGACTGACTGGCTTGGACTCCCCGCGCTCGCCTCGGCGCACGGCGGGCAGATCGACGGCATTCTCGGCTGGACGCACGTGTTCATGCTCGTCCTGTTTGTGGGGTGGGGAGGGTTCTTCGCCTACGCCCTGGTCCGTTTCCGGAAATCGCGGCATCCGGTGGCGAACTACACGGGGGTCAAGTCGCACGCGTCGAGCTATTCCGAGATCGGCGTGGCCGTGATCGAAGGGATTCTTCTGTTCGGATTCGCGATCCCGATCTGGGCCGCGAGGGTCGATCGCATGCCCCCGGACAGCGAGGCGTTGGTCGTTCAGGTCACCGGCGAGCAGTTCGCCTGGAACGTCCGCTATGCCGGCCCGGACGGGGTATTCGGACGCACGGACATCACGCTGCTCGACGCCCAGTCGAACCCGCTGGGAGTCGATCGCTCCGATCCTGCCGCGAAGGACGACGTCACGACGCTCAATCAGCTCTATCTGCCCGTGAACAAGCCGATCATCGTGAGGCTCAAGAGCAAGGACGTCATCCACAGCTTCGGCGTCCCCGAGTTTCGCGTGAAGCAGGACGCCATCCCCGGCCTCACGATTCCCATCTGGTTCATTCCCACCGTCACGACCGCGGAGATGCGGACCCGGACGGGGAACCCCGAGTTCCAGTACGAGATCGCCTGCGCGCAGCTCTGCGGTCTAGGCCATTACCGGATGCGGGGATTTGTCACCGTCCAGACCGCCGAGGAGTTCCAGAAGTGGATGGATGCCGAAGTGGAAACGCTCAAGGGCGAATCGGTCATCTTCCGTTAGAGGGGGGGGGGTGGTTCCCCCGGCCCCCCCTAGGCCCACCGCCCGGGGGGCC
>JANNHC010000228.1:0-2114 GCA_031404215.1 Acidobacteriota bacterium | reverse complement strand
ACGGCGAACACGACCGGGCCGTAGTAGTTCATGAGGCGATCGGCGAGCAGCTCGATGGGAGGCTTGCGCTCGGAGATCTGGGTCATCAAGTGCACGATCTGGCTGACGAAGCTGTCTGCGCCGATTTTCGCGACGCGCACTTTCAGCGCGCCGTCCAGGTTGACGCTGCCGCCGATCACGTCCTGACCGACCGACCGCGTAGCGGGCATGGCTTCTCCGGTGAAGCTCGACTCGTCCACGCTCGCGGTGCCATCGATGACTTGACCGTCGAGCGGAATCCGCTCGCCGGGCCGCACGATCACCAGTTCGCCGACGGCGACGTCGGACGTGGGCACATCGACCGGTTGGTCACCCCGGAGGACCCGCGCCCGGGGTGGTTGCAGCGACAGGAGCTTGCGGACCGCTTCGGACGCCTTTTTCCGCGTGTCGAGCTTGAAGTAGCCGAAGAAGAGATGCAGCGCCATGAGCCAGCCCGCCACGGGCAGGAAGTTCGGCCAGCGCGGATCGAACAGCGACAATGTGCCGACGACGAAGGAGCCCCAGGCGGCAGCGGACAGCAGCACGTTCGCGTTGATTACGCGCCCGCGGAGCGCGAGCACCGTCTTTCGCAGGATCGGGAAGCCGACCCAGAGAAGGATGAACGAGGACACGGCCAGGCTGAACCACGCACGGATGTTCTGGGGCTGGCCGAAGACATTCAGCGGGTCGACGATCACGTCCAGGATGGCGAGCGCCATACCGATCGCGCTGCGCTGCTTGATGAGACCGAAGAGCGCTTCGTCGGTGGCGTATTGCTGGGTCTCGGTCGCGGACACCGCGTAACCCATCTTCTCGATCGTCCCTGCGAGGGCCTCGCGGGTGGTCTGGGAGGTGTCGGCTTCGACCAGCACGATTCCGTGAACGAGGTTGACCATCACGCTCTTCACGCCAGGGTTCCGCTTGACCGCCGTCTCGAGGCTCATGGTGCAGAACGAGCACATGAGCCCCGACACCTTCATCTGGACCGTTTCTGTCGCCATCACGCTACCTCTTTCATTGCAGCGCCCTGAACGCGCTCATGTAGTAGCCGCTCACCAGGAGCAGCGCACACCCGCTCACGACTCGTATCGTTCGCTGCCACGCGCCCAGCGGAGTAAAGCTCGCGATCGCTGTGGCAGCGAGGCCGGCAAGTAAAAACGGGAGGCCACGACCAAGCCCGAATGTGAAGGCGAGTACGAGGCCCTGCGTCGGGCTTGCGTGCGCCGCGGAAACGGTCAGCAGCAGAAGAAGGGGCGCTACTGACGTCCCCAGGCTGAAGATGAAGCCGTACCCGAACGCTCCGGCCAACCCTGGCCTGCGCCACCCCGCCAACCGGCTGACCTTGAGACGAGGTCCCCAGAACGCGAACCCAGCCGCCACCAACGACAACACCGCCATACTGAGGGTCCAGTAGCGGCCGAAGGCTTCGGTCACCATCGCTCCCAGCCGGCCTGCCAGCGCCCCCAGCAACGTCAGGTTGATCACGATTCCAACGAAGAAGGCGAACGCGACCCTGAGGCCGCTCCGCCGCGCTTCCGCTTCCGAAGCACCGGCCGCGCTCGCCATCCCGAGCCCTACGGGCAGGGTGCAAGGGCAGACCGCGCTCGCCACGATTCCGGCGATGAACACAAGAGCAAGCCCGACGAGCGAGAAGCCGCCGTCGAGGCCGAGGCTGTGCTCGCGAAGGAATGCATCCAGCGTCACTGCTGTCCTATCGGTTCAGCTTCATCACGACATTGACCAGGTCGTCAAAGACCTGATCCGTCCGCCCGGCCTTGAGGGCGGTGCTTGCGCAACGCTCGAGGTAGTTGCGGATGAGAACCCCGCCCGCGCCTCGCAGCGCTTCCTGGGCGGCCATCTTACTATGCAATCCCCCACGAACTTCGCCAGTTGTGCGTATGGCGCAGGAGACCCGTGGCCGTGAGCGAACGTTTCGGGCGTGAGGCCCCATTTCTTGACGCCCGCAACCACTTCGCGGTGTCCCTGCGTGGGCTTGGGCGGCAGCGGGGCGTTGTTGCTCCAGATGTCGACTATGAAGCCAACTTTCACGTCCGGGATGTAGCTCAACAGCGTGGCTTTCGCGTGCTCGCTTTCTA
>JANNHC010000227.1:0-8953 GCA_031404215.1 Acidobacteriota bacterium | reverse complement strand
ATCGTCATCCCTCCTTGTCAGGCAAGCGGGCGTTCGAGTTATGGACGGCGGGTGCGGCGGGAGTCTATCAGATCGCAAGACCCCGGCCTTTTTCTGTGCGCGACCCCTGCGTTCCCAAGCGCGAGATCCTCTCTGCGCGAGCCGATCTGCCTGCCGGGGGCTGGAAAAGTCTTCGCGCGTCAGCTGCGTTCGTCGAGCTTGACCCACGTGGCGATTGTGGCCTCGAGTTCGGGTGCGAGTGCCTCGATGCGAGCCAGCACGGCGCGGATTCGGTCTGGCGATGCCTTGTAGAAACCGGTGGACGCGGCCTCCGCCTGCAGGCTCGCCTGCTCGGACTCCAGCGCTTCAATTCGGGCCGGGAGCGACTCGAGCTCGCGGATTTCCCGGTAAGACAGCTTCGTTTTGACGGCGGCCGGCGCCGGATCTTCGAGAACCGCGCGGGCTGGCCGTCGCTCGGATCGCTCGCCTTCTCCGCTGTTTCGAATCGCGGGTTCCAGACTCCGCGCCCCGGAGGGTAATTTCGACTGTCTCAGATAATCCTCGTACCCGCCGACGTATTCGGTCACGCGTCCGTCGCCGTCGAATGCCAGCGTGCTGGTCACGATGTGATCCAGAAACACCCGATCGTGGCTGACGAGCAGCACCGTGCCGTCGAACGCCCCGATCAGCTCCTCGAGCAGCTCCAGCGTCTCGATGTCGAGATCGTTCGTCGGTTCGTCGAGGACGAGGACGTTTGCGGGGCGCGCGAACAACCGCGCCAGCATCAGGCGGTTCCGCTCGCCGCCCGACAGGAGCTTCACCGGCGACACGGCGCGCTCGCGCGGAAACAGGAAGTCCGCCAGGTAGCCGATGACATGACGGGACTCGCCATTGATCACCACCGTGTCGTTGCCGTCGTTCACGGTGTCCGCGACCGACCGGTCGGGTTCGAGCTGCTCG
The DNA here is from genome assembly GCA_031404215.1 of Acidobacteriota bacterium. Lineage (GTDB taxonomy): Bacteria > Acidobacteriota > Vicinamibacteria > Vicinamibacterales > 2-12-FULL-66-21 > JALZOC01. The sequence goes on along the minus strand of JANNHC010000227.1, from coordinate 8,014 downwards.
CGCTGCTGATCGAAATACGCAATCTGCAGACGGGTGCCCCGGCGGACGATGCCCTGGTCGGGTTCGAGCTCACCGACCAGCATCCGCAGCAGCGTGGTCTTGCCGGATCCGTTCGGGCCGATGAGGCCGATCCGATCGCCGCGCACGATACGCTGGGAGTAGTCGCGGATGATCGTGACGCCGCCGAGGGACTTGGTCACGCGCTTGGCCTCGAACACCAGCCGGCCCGACGCATCGTTCGAGTCCACGGCCATCCGCACCGCGCCTTCCTCGGCGCGGTACGCGGCTCGCTGCTCGCGCAGCCTCATGAGATCCTTGACCCGTCCCTCGTTTCGGGTGCGGCGTGCCTTCACTCCCTGGCGGAGCCACGCCTCTTCTTTCTCGAGTTTCTTGTCGAGGCGAGCCAGGTCCAGTGCTTCCGCATTGAGGGCGTCCGCTTTTTTCTGCAGGTACAACGAATAGGTGCCGGGCCATGACGTCAGTTGCCCGCGATCGAGCTCCACGATGCGCGTCGCCAGCGCCGACAGGAAGGCGCGGTCGTGGGTCACGAACAGCAGCGCCCCGGCGAAGCCGCGAAGGTGATCCTCGAGCCAGCGGATGGCGTCGATATCGAGATGGTTCGTCGGCTCATCGAGCAGCAGCAGGTCCGGTTCCGAGACCAGTGCCTTGCCGAGGAGCACGCGCCGCCGCCAGCCGCCGGACAGTTCGCGCATCGGCCTGTCGGCCGGCAGCGCGAGGCGCGACACGATCAGCTCGACCTTCTGTTCGAGCCGCCAGCCGTCACGTTCTTCGAGCTGATGCTGCAGCTCGCCGAGCCGCACAAGAGCCTCTTCGTCCCCGCCGTCGGCCACCTCGACGGCCGCATGATGATACGCCGCCACCACCGCGCCGAGCGAACCCAGACCGTCGGCCACCTCGTCGAACGCGGAACGGTCAGCCGCGCCGGGGACGTCCTGCTCGAGCCGGGCGACGCGGAGGCCGGGGCCGCGCCACACCGTGCCGGCGTCGGGCGAAACCTCGCCGGACACGACCTTCAGCAGACTCGACTTGCCCGAGCCGTTGCGCCCGATGAGCGCAATGCGCTCCCCGGGCTCGACGCGAAGATCCGCCCCGTCAAACAGCGGCAGGTGGCCAAAGGAGAGCGCAACGGCGTCGAGTGTCAGAAGGGGCACAGGGAATTGGGCGAATGGAGATTGCCGCGCGCAGGCGCTATATTGAGGATACAGGAGGATCGATGAAAACGTTGATGTTGTGTGCGGCGCTCGTCGGAGCGGCGGCGCTCGGCGGCGAGGAAACCAAGCTCGGCAAGGGCGTCTCGCTCACGGAAGCGACCCCGATCGCTTCGCTGACCGCGAAGCCGAAGGACTATGTGGGCAAGACCGTTCGAGTGGACGGCGTCGCCCGCGCGGTCTGCGCCGAAATGGGCTGCTGGATGTCGGTGGTCGTCGAGGAAGCCGATCCGTCGAGCCCGACGGTCAGGCTGAAGGTGGACGACGGGGCGATCGTGTTTCCGATGAGCGCGAAGGGCAAGAGGGTGTCGGCGCAGGGGATGTTCGAAGCCATCGCGCCGATGGATGCCGAGTCGAAAGAGGCCGCAGGCGAACACGCGAAGCAGGATCCGAACGCCTCGCCGCAGTATCAGATCAAGGCGACGGGTGCAGTGATCAGGTAAGGGAGGTCGGCGGACGCCTGAACCCTGAGCCTCCTTAAAGGAGTCGCCGCGCCAGGACCGCCCAGACCGCCTGCGCGAGCCGGCGGCGATCGTGCCTCGCGATCTCGCCGCACCAGAAGTCCCCGCTCACGATCTCGCACGACGAGGGCACGTCGCCGATTTCGAGCGGCTGCTTGTGTTCCGCGCGGTATCGCGACAGCGTGTCTTCGGACGGCTTGGCGGTGTTGACAAGGACCACGTCAATCGGCCGACCGATTGCCGCGCCCATCTGGCGGACGGCCTCGGCGGCGGTGAAATGCCACATGCCGCGGCCTTCCGTCAGGAGATTCGTGACCAGAATCACGGGGCCGTTCACCTGCTGGATCGCTTCAGGCGCCCCGCGCGCGAGGAAAATCGGGAGCAGGCTCGTATAGAAGCTCCCCGGGCCGATGATCGCCGCTTCGAACAGCGGGATCTCGTAGGCCACGGCTTCGTGGAGACCCACCCCGGGCTCCAGCCACAGGCGCGCAATCGCGCTCCCGGCGCTCTGTCCCGCATCCACCTCCACCTCACCGCACGACGTAGTCCCATCGCCATACTCGGCGCAGAGGCTCGCTTTTTCAACGCTCACGGGCCAGACGCGGCCCGCGCACCCGAGCAGCGCGCGGAGACCATCGACAGCGGCAAGAAAGTCGCCGCTGTACTGCTCCATCATCGACAGCAGAAGATTGCCACCCGTGTGACCGCGAAGCTTGGCGTGCTCGAGCATCGGGAGCCGCGACAGCAGCACGCGCCGTGCCTCCCGTTCGTTTCGCGCAAGGGCCAGCGCGCACTTGAGCACGTCGCCCGGCGGCAGCACCCCCAGTTCGTCGCGCAACTGCCCGGAACTCCCGCCGCTGTCGAACATCGTCACCACGGCGTTGACGGTGAGCCACGGATTGGACTTGAGGCCGCCAAGAAGGCTCGGCAACCCGGTCCCGCCGCCAAAGCACCCGATGTTGATTTTCCGGAGGTTCATGAATCCGCCATTATTCCATTCAACTGGCGACTGGCGACTGGCGACTGGTAACTGTTACATAATCACCTGATGGATTCTGTGTCGTTGACTGCTGCTGAGCGCGTGGCGCTCGATGGGCTTGCCTCGGAGCTGCGCCGCGTGTTTGCCGCGAGATTGCACTCGGTCGCCGTCTATGGACTGAACGCGCCTGCGGCATCGCCCCGCCTGCTGCATACCCTGGCGCTCGTCGAGCGCTTATCGTTCGAGGACCTGGCCGCGTGCGCGCCGTTTGCGCCCGGCTGGCGCCGCCGCAATCTGGCGGTCCCCCTGATACTCGAACGTGAGGAGTTTCTGCGAACGCTCGATATCTTTCCGCTCGAGTACGGCGACATCGTCGCGCACCACGTGCTCGTCGCGGGCGCCGATCCGTTCGCGGACGCCCGCATTTCGCCGGCCGACGTTCGGCGCGCGTGCGAGCTCAGCGCGAAAAGCCACCTGGTTCACCTCCGGGAAGGCTTCATGGAAACCGGCGGCGAGCCGCAAACGATTGGCCGGCTCATCGCCGCCTCGGCCCCCGCGTTCAGTGCCCTTCTGGGGAACATCGCGCGGCTGGCAGACGAGGACGATTCCGACGTCGCCGAAACAGCGGAGCGGCAGATCGGAATACCGGCGTCGGTTGTCCGCGAAGTGCTGAGCGCCGGCGCAGGCGCGCGCAGCACGATTGCCGAGCCGACAGCGCTGCTGTCGCGCTACATCGCCGCGGCCGAGCGCGTCTGGGAATACGTGGACACCTGGCGGGCGCGCGCGTAATGCCCACACGATTCGCGCGACACCTAGCGCTCTGCGTCATGGTCGTCTGCCTTGTTCCTGCCGCCCTCGTGCCGAGCGCGCAGGCGCAGCCCGCCCCTCCGGCGCTCACCGCGCCAGTCAACGACTTCGCCAACGTCATAGACGATGCGAGCGAGCGCGAGATGGATCGCCGCATCCGCGCGTTGAAGGCGGCCAGCGGTGATGTCGTGGTGGTTGCGACTGTCCAGACCTACAAGCCGTACGCCGACATCGACGAGTACGCCGTCAAGATGTTCGAGAACGGCGGCCGCGGGATCGGCGACAAGGGCAAAGACAACGGCGTGTTGATTGTCGTCGCCGTCGAAGACCGCCGGGTCAAGATCGAAGTCGGATACGACCTGGAAGAGTTCATTCCCGACGGCTTTGCAGGCGAGACCATTCGCGAGGCCATGACCCCGCAGTTCCGGACCGGCAGTTACGGCGGGGGACTGCTCGCCGGCGCGACCCGGCTTGTCGGCCGCATCGCGGAACGTCGCGGAGTTGCCGTGCAGAACGTGCCGCGTGAGGCCGCTCCCCGGCGATCCACCGGGACGGGATTTCCCTGGTGGATCATCATCATCTGGATTCTCATCGCCATCATGACTAGCCGCCGACGCCGCCGCGGTCGCACGTGGGGTGGCGGTCCATGGAGCGGCTGGAGCAGCGGCGTCGGTCCCTTCGGGGGCGGCGGCGGGTTCGGCGGCGGGTTCGGCGGGTTCGGCGGCGGTGGTGGCGGTGGTGGCGGATTCGGGGGCTTCGGTGGTGGCCGCAGCGGCGGAGGCGGAGCCTCCGGCAGCTGGTAGGGAAGAGGGCTCAGAGTGCAGGGTCAGGGCTCAAGGCTCAGGCTTGAGGGCACAAGCCCGCGAGGGCGATGATTGCGCGGTCGCGGGAATACGGTGAGACGCCAGCGCCAGCGGCCGCCGGTGAGCGGCGAGTCTTCGAGCCGCGAGACGGCCGCGCGTGGGGGTGGGGCCCCGACGCGCATGTAAAAGCGCCTGCGGCCCGCGCGAGGCGCCGGAGGGAAGCGCCGTCCAAGCGAGCCGAAGGCGAGTGGTTCGAGGCGCCGCCGAGCGCGAGCGCGTGGGGGTGGGGCCCCACGCGCATTCAATTACTGGAGCACACGCAATGCGTAGAAGTCTGAGACTCTGTTTGAACCTCGCGGTCGTGACGATGGCGATCACCGTGTCCGGCTGTTCGTACAACAAGTTCACGACGCAGGAAGAAGCCATCAAGGCGCAGTGGGCGCAGGTGCAGAATCAATTGCAGCGCCGGAGCGATCTGATCCCGAACCTCGTGGAAACGGTCAAGGGATATGCGGCGCACGAAGCGGGCGTGTTCAAGGACATCGCGGACGCACGCTCGCGCTTGCTGGCGGCGAAGTCTCCAGAGGAAACGATCCAGGCCGCCAATCAGCAGACGTCGGCACTCGGTCGCCTGCTCGCGGTGGTCGAGGCCTATCCGCAATTGAAGGCGGACGCGCAGTTCAACCGACTGATGGACGAACTGTCGGGCACCGAAAACCGGCTCTCGACTGAGCGGATGCGCTATAACGAGCGCGTGCAGGAATACAACACGCAACGGCGGAAATTTCCATCGAACGTGACGGCGAAGATGTTCGGCTTCAAGGAATATCCGTACTGGGAAGTCCCGGCCGAAGCGAAGCAGCTGCCGAAGGTCAATTTCGGTCGCTGATCCCCGGCGTACTGTTATTCAAGGAGACGTAGCCAGTGACACGACGAATTCTGCCCTTGCGCCTGCTGACGTGGGCCGGTATTGGTCTGTGCGTCCTTGGCGGCCGCGGCCTCGTCGCCCAGGGCCCGCCGCAGCCGCCAACGCCGCCGCCCCCAGTCAACCAGACGGATGATCCGATTCTGAAGCCATTCGTGTGGCGAGCCCTCGGGCCGGCGAACATGGGCGGACGCATCGACGACATCGCGGTCGTCGAAAGCAATCCGAGCGTCATCTACCTCGGATTCGCCACCGCTGGAATCTGGAAGAGTACCAACAACGGCACGACCTGGATGCCGATCTTCGATCACTACCCGGTGTCGTCGATCGGCGACCTCGCCATCGCGCCCTCCAATCCCGACGTCCTGTATGTCGGCACGGGCGAGCCGAACAATCGCCAGAGCTCGTCGTTTGGGGCGGGCGTGTACAAGTCGATCGACGGTGGCAAAACTTTCCAGGAGGCCGGCCTCAAGGAGACCCAGAGCATCGCGCGGATCGTGGTGCATCCGAAGGATCCGAACATCGCCTACGTCGCGGCGGTCGGACACCTCTTCGGGCCGAACCAGGAGCGCGGACTCTACAAGACGGTCGACGGCGGCAAGACGTGGACGAACACGAAGTTCATCGACGAGAACACCGGGTTCACCGACGTGGCAATGGATCCGTCGAACCCCAACGTGCTCATCGCGGCTTCCTATCAGCGTCGCCGCATGCCCTGGGGCTTCAACGGCGGCGGCCCTGGCAGCGGTTTGTGGAAGACCACGGACGGCGCGAAGACATGGACGAAGCTGACGGGACACGGCCTGCCGGCCAACCCGATCATCGGACGTATCGGGCTCGACATCTCGCGGTCGAAGCCCTCGACGATCTACGCGTCGATCGAAGTGGGCCCGAGCGGCGGCACGGGCGCCGGCGTGAACGACGATGGCACGCTGATGCCGCCGGGACAACGCGGCGGCGGAGGACGCGGGCAGGCGCAGGCGCCTCCCCCCCCGGATCCGACGAAAAGCGGTGTGTGGCGATCCGACGACGGCGGAAAGACGTGGCGGTTCATGTCCAACCAGGGGGACCGCTGGATGTACTACAGCCAGGTGCGGATCGATCCCACCAATCCGGAAATCGCCTATCAAGGGGGCGCCCCGTTCTTCAAGACCGTGGACGGCGGCAAGACGTGGCGCACGGTGCAAGGCATTCCGCACAGCGATCACCACGCGCTTTGGATCAACCCGAAGAACGGGAATCACCTGGTGCTTGGCAACGACGGCGGACTCGCCGTCAGCTACGACCAGGGCGAGACTTGGGAGTACGTGAACACCGTCGCGGCCGGGCAGTTCTACGGGGTGAGCGCCGACATGCGGAAGCCGTATTTCGTCTGCGGCGGCTTGCAGGACAACGGCAGCTGGTGCGGACCGAGCGCGACGCGGAGCACCAACGGCATCCTCAACTCAGACTGGTTCCGCGTGGGAGGCGGGGACGGCTTCTACACGCAGAACGATCCATTGGACTGGACGATTCTCTATTCGGAATCGCAGGACGGCGCGACCAATCGAATCGATCTGCGAAGTGGCCGGAGCACCAGCATCCGTCCGCGCGGTCCCGCGCAGGCGGGACGTGGCGCCGCCCCGGCACCGGCCGCCGGCGGGACGCCCGATCCCACAGCGCAGGCTGCGCCCGGCGCGCAAGTTGGTTTTGGCGGCATCGCGAGCGGCAACGTCGTGCCGACGCCACCGCCGGGAACGAACTATCGCTTCTACTGGAACACGCCGTTCATGCTCTCGCCGCACAATCCGCGGACGATTTACCTCGGGGCTGATCGCCTGTTCCGTTCGTACAATCGCGGGGACACGTGGATCGCGTCGCCGGATCTGACGAAGAACATCGGACGCAACGATCGGCCGATCATGGGCATCGCGGGGACCTCCCCCATGGCCTCCAAGCACGACGGCGCGGCGTCCTACAGCAACATCGTCACGGTCGGCGAATCGCCGCTCGTGCCTGGGATTGTCTGGGCCGGCACCAACGACGGCAACGTCCAGGTCAGCCGCGATAACGGCAACACCTGGAAGAACGTGGCGGACACAGTGCCGGGGGTGCCGAAGGAAACGCACGTGTCGCGAGTGGAACCGTCGCATTACGACGCCGGCACGTGCTACATCACGTTCGATGCGCATCGTACCGACGACCACACGCCTTACGTGTACAAGACGACCGACTTCGGCGAAACATGGTCGTCTCTCGCGTCGAACCTCCCCCAGGGCAACGTGAACGTCATTCGCGAAGATTCTAAAAACCGCAACCTGCTGTACCTCGGGACCGAATACGCGTTCTACGTGTCGCTCAACGGCGGAAAAGAATGGAAGCGATTCATGAACGGGCTCCCGACCGTACGCATCGACGATGTGTTCGTGCACCCGAGGGACAACGATCTCGTCCTCGGCACCCACGGGCGCAGCATCTACATAATGGACGACATCACCGCATTGCAGCAGATGACGGAGGCGACCATTGGCACGGCCGACGCGGTCGTGTTCGACATTCGACCGGCCGTCGCCTGGGTGCCCGATATTCAGAAGGCGATTCTGGTCGCTGGGGCCAAGGTCTTCCGCGGACAGAATCCCGCGCAGGGTTCGGCGATCAGCTACTGGCTCAAGAGCGACGCTCTTGCAGAGGTGCGGATCACGATCACGGACGTCACGGGCCGCGAGATCCGCGCGATCAACGGAACGACACACGCCGGCCTGAATCGCGTGCAGTGGGACCTCCGGGCGGCAGGAGCCGGCGGTGGCCGCGGACGCGGGCTGGGCGGCGGC
>JANNHC010000226.1:0-3167 GCA_031404215.1 Acidobacteriota bacterium | reverse complement strand
GCGCCGGCATCGATGTGGATGCCGTGGCTCCGGAGGTGGACGGCAAATTCGCCAGCGCATTCATACGCGCACGCAAGCCGGCGTAGGAGTCAGACTTACGGGCTGAAGGCGCAGGCGTATGAAGACATTTCTGTTTGCGTGCGTTCACAACGCTGGCCGTTCACAGATGGCCGCAGCCTGGTTCAACCGTCTGGCTGATCCGTCGAAGGGGCGCGCATGGTCGGCCGGCACCGAACCTGGCGAGCGCGTGCATCCGGAGGTCGTCGAGGTCATGCGGGAAGTGGGAATCGACTTGAGCACCGCGGTCCCGCAGACGCTGACTTCACTGCTCGCGCGCCAGGCGCAGGTGCTCGTCACGATGGGATGCGGTGACGCGTGCCCGTTCGTGCCAAACGCGCGCGTCGAGGACTGGCCACTTCTCGACCCGAAAGGGCGGCCGCTCGCCGTCGTACGGCGGATTCGCGACGACATCCGCGCGAGGGTCGAAGACCTAGTTGCGCGAGATCGCCTGGCGAAGGAGTAATGCAACTGGCGGATCGCCGCGCGTGCACTGTCGGTCAGGCCATCAGGCCTACGCGCCGCGCTGCAGCTTTTCCATCCGCGCGGTGGCGATGCGCGCCGCCAGCGAACACAGGAGCACGATGGTCACGAGGACGAGCGCGCCGGCCCATGCCTGCCGATGCCAATCCTCGTACGGAGCGATCGCGTATGTGAAGACCTGCACGGTGAGCGTGGCGATGGGCTGCGTGACGTCGGTGGACCAGAAGCGGTTGTTGAAGGACGTGAACAGCAGCGGCGCGGTTTCGCCCGCAATCCGCGAGAGCGCGAGCAGAATGCCGGTGATGATTCCGGGCAGCGCCGCTGGCAGGACGACCGTAAAGACCGCGCGTGCGCGGGTGGCGCCGAGCGCCAGCGCCCCTTCGCGCAGCGTCGATGGCACGAGCAGCAGCAGTTCCTCGGTTGTCCGCATGATGAGCGGGATCATCATGATCCCGAGCGCCAGTCCGCCCGCGAGTGCCGAAAACTGTTTGAATGGCAACACGGCAACGCCGTACGCGAACACGCCAATCACGATCGACGGCACGCCGTTGAGCGTGTCGGCCGCGAACCGCGTGGCCGAGGCGAACCGCGTGCCGCGGTATTCCGCGGCATAGACGCCGCTCAACACGCCAATCGGAATTGCGAACAGCGAGCCGAGACCTGTCACGACCAGCGAGCCGAAAATCGCGTTCGCCATACCGCCGCCCGTTTCCCCGACCGGCGTCGGCATGTGTCGAAAGAAGTCGAGGTTCAGCGCGGTGATGCCCTGGCTGACGACGTAGAAAAGGATGAGCGCGAGGGGGATCAGTGCCAGCACCACCGCGGCGCCGCAGAAAATCATGACCGCGTACGAGAGACCGCGCCGCCAGAGATCGCGCATCAGGCAGCCCTGCCGATGGCCGCCCGCAGGACGCGCGGACGTGCCGGCCTCGCCATCGACCAGATGAGCAGCCGCGAGAGCGAGTTGATGATGAGCGTCATGATGAAGAGCACGAGCCCAATCTCGACGAGCGCGCTCAGATAGATATCGTCGGTCGCCTCCTGGAATTCGTTCGCGATGACGGCCGCCATCGTGTACTGCGGCGCGTACAGCGATGTCGTGATCTGCGGGTTATTGCCGATCACCATCGTCACGGCCATGGTTTCGCCGAGCGCGCGGCCAAAGCCCAGCATCACCGCCCCGATGACCCCCGTCCGCGCGTAGAAGAGCGCCATGCGGATGGCTTCCCAGCGCGTGGCGCCCAGGGCGTAGGCGGCTTCACGCTGCGCCTGCGGCACGACCTTCAGGACTTCCCGGGCGACGGATGACGTGAAAGGAATGACCATGATCGACAGGATGAGCGCCGCCGCGAGCATGCCGACGCCGAGCGGCGGCCCCGTGAACAACGGGACGCTCCTCAGCCACTCCGGCGTATTCACTTCGAACTGCCGCACGAGCGGCACGAGCACGAAGATGCCCCACAGGCCGTACACGATTGACGGGATAGCCGCCAGAAGTTCGGTCAGGAACACGAGCGGTTTGCGCAGCCACTGGGGCGCCAGCTCGGAGGTGAAGATGGCGATCCCCAGCGCGATCGGCGTGGAGATGATGAGCGCCAGGAACGAGGAGTACAGCGTGCCCCAGATAAACGGGCGCGCTCCGAACTGGGCGGCGACCGGGTCCCAGATGTCGGTCTGCCAGAACTGCCAGCCGAACTTCTGAATCGAGAGGGACGACTGCCGGCCAAGCTCGAATGCGATGCCTGCGACGATCACGATGAGGAGCAGTGCGAACGCACCCGTCCCGGCGCGGAAGAATACTTCGTCGAAGCGAGCGGTTCGCCGGGGTGCCGCCATTTACAGCTTGATCTTCTGGAGCGCCTTCATTTCCATGTCAACCACGGATTGTGGCAGCGGCGCGTATCCCAGTTCGCTGGCGAACTTCTGACCGTCGGTCAGCGCCCATTTCACGAAATCCACCATGATTTTCCCCTGCGCCTTGTCCTTCGGGTCTTCGTACAGGAGCAGCCAGGTGAAGGAGGAAATCGGGTACGCACCTTCACCCGGAGCATTCGTAATCGAGACGCGGAAGTCCGCCGGCATCTGTTTCGCGGCCGCCGCCGCCGCGGCTGTGACCGATTGGGGCGAGGCCGTCACGAATTTGCCGGCCGCGTTCTGCACCGCCCCGTAAGTGATCTTGGTCTGTGACGCGTAAATCAGCTCGACGTAGCCGATTGAGCCGGGGGTCTGTTTCACCAGACCGGCGACGCCTTCGTTGCCCTTGCCGCCCACACCGACGGGCCAGTTCACCGAGGTGTTCACGCCCACTCTCTTCTTCCACTCCGGGGAGACCTTCGACAGGTAATCGACCCAGATGTACGTCGTCCCTGAACCGTCCGAGCGGTGGACGACCGTGATGTCCGTGCCGGGAAGGCTGACACCAGGATTCAGCGTCGCGATAGCCGGGTCGTTCCACTTGGTGATCTTGCCGAGGAAGATATCGGCGAGAAGCGGACCGTTGAACTTCAGCTGCGTGCTCACGCCGGCGAGGTTGTAGACTGGCACGTCAGCGCCGAGCACGGTAGGAAAGTGCAGGATTTTACCGGGCGCGGCGAGCAGCTGGTCCGGCGTCATCGGACCGTCTGTCG